>JANPNJ010000129.1:0-5704 GCA_031427395.1 Burkholderiales bacterium | reverse complement strand
CGATCTGGTTGCAGCCTATCAAGCCGCCAACGTGCGCACCGAGGTGAAGCCATTCATTGATGACATGGCCGCCATGTACGACTGGTGTGATCTCATCGTCTGCCGCGCCGGTGCCATCACGGTGGCGGAGCTGGCGGCGGTTGGTGTGGCGAGCATCTTGATTCCGTTGCCGTGGTTTGTCGCCGAGGAGCAATGGGCCAACGCGAAATTTCTGGCCGACGAGGGTGCGGGTGTATTGGTCGATCAAAAAACCGAAACCGCCGCCGGTCTCGCCGCAAAAATCCTCGCCATCAGCCGCGAACAGGCAATGGTCATGGCCGATTGCGCGCGCGCCCTCGGCAAGCCGGATGCCACGCGCATGTGCGCCGAGGTCTGTCGGTCTTTGGTCGGGGGGCGCACATGAAACACAAGGTCAAACAATTGCATTTCACCGGCATCGGCGGCTCCGGCATGTCCGGCATTGCGGAGGTGTTTTTGAATCTCGGTTACGCCGTCACAGGCTCCGACTTGGCCGAGAGTGCCGCCGTCAAACGCCTGGTGGCCAACGGTGCGACGGTGCATATCGGCCATGCGGCAGCAAACATCCGTGGTGCCGATGTGGTGGTCACCTCGAGCGCTGTCAAACCGGACAATCCGGAAGTGGTCGCCGCCAAGGCCGCGCACGTGCCAGTGGTGCCACGCGCCATGATGCTGGCGGAACTGATGCGCTTCAAACAGGGCATCGCCATCGCCGGCACCCACGGCAAAACCACCACCACTTCCCTCATCGCCCATGTGCTGGCCGAAGCCGGGCTGGATCCGACCATGGTGATCGGCGGGCGGCTCAATTCCATCGGCACCAACGCCAAGCTCGGACAAGGCGACTATCTGGTGGCCGAGGCCGACGAGTCGGATGCGTCGTTTTTGTATTTGCAGCCGATCATGGCGGTGGTGACCAACATCGACCATGACCACATGGAAACCTACCAACACGATTTCGCCAAACTCAAATCGGCGTTTGTGGAATTTCTGGAGCACCTGCCGTTTTATGGTCTGGCGGTGTTGTGTGTGGATGACGACAGCGTGCGCGATATTCTGCCGCGCCTGACCAAGCCGGTGCGCACCTACGGATTCACCGAACACGCCGAATTACGCGCGGTGAATGTTGTCGCCATGAAGGGCCGCATGCACTTTACCGCCACCTCGGTGCGCGACAAGAATGTGCTGGACTGTGATTTGAATCTGGCCGGTGCGCACAACGTGTTGAACGCGTTGTCGGCGATTGCCATTGCCCGCGAAATCGGCATCGACGATCAGGTGATTGCCCATGCGTTGTCAACCTTTGGCGGGGTGGGGCGGCGGTTTCAGCGTTACGGCGACATTGCCTGCGCGGGTGGGGTGTTCACACTGATTGACGACTACGGCCATCACCCGGCGGAGATGGCCGCCGTGCTTGCCGCTGTGCGCGGCGCATTCCCCCAACGCCGCGTCCTGCTTGCCTTTCAGCCGCATCGTTACACCCGCACCCGTGATTTGTTTGAGGATTTTGTGAAGGTGATGTCCACCGCCGATGTGGTGGTGCTGGCGGATGTGTATCCAGCCGGCGAGGCGCCGATTGTCGCCGCCGACGGCCGTGCGCTGATGCGTGCCATGCGCGTTGTCGGCAAAGTCGAGCCGCTGTTTGTCACCGCTCCGGCGGACATGCCCGAGGCGATCCGCTCACTGGTCAAAGCCGGTGATGTGGTCATCACCATGGGGGCCGGCTCGGTGGCGGGTGTGGCCCCGGCGATTGCCGGATTGGGTGGGGGCGAGTGATGAACATGAGTGAACAACAATCCTTCTCGGCAGATGGCACTCGCGGCGACATACGCGGTGAGTTGCGCCGGGATGAGCCCATGTCACGGCATGTGTCGTGGCGTGCCGGGGGCGGTGCGAAACGGTTTTTCAAACCGGCGGATTTGGCGGACCTGCGGGCGTTCATGCCCACGGTACCCGCCGGTGAGCCGATTTTGTTTGTGGGCCTCGGCAGCAATCTGTTGATCCGTGACGGTGGCTTTCCGGGCTGCGTGATTCACACCACGCCCATGCTGGGGGGCATCGCCCTGGATGCAGAGGACGGCACCATCGTGGCTGCAGGTGCGGGTGCGGCTTCCCCGCATGTGGCGAAATTCGCCGCCAGAAATGGTTTGGCCGGCGCGGAATGGCTGGCCGGTGTGCCGGGAACGGTGGGCGGGGCGCTGGCGATGAACGCGGGTTGTTACGGCACCGAGACCTGGCAGCAGGTGGTCGATTGCGTGACATTGGATCGTGCCGGCAATCTTCATACGCGTTTTCCGGCTGATTTTGAAATCGGCTACCGGCATGTGCAGGCCATATCCACCGCAACGGAAGAATTTTTTGTCTCCGCGCGTTTTCGTTTTGCGCGCGGCGATGCCGCCGTGGCACAGGCCACCATCAAACAATTGCTGGCCAAACGCATGGCCTCGCAGCCGCTCGACAAACCCAATGCCGGCTCCACCTTCCGCAATCCGCCGGGAGACTACGCCGCGCGTCTGATTGAATCATGCGGACTGAAAGGCTTTGCCATTGGCGGCGCCGAGGTGTCGCCAAAACACGCCAACTTCATCATCAACACCGGCGCGGCCACGGCGCGGGATATTGAAAACATGATCAACCACATGCAGACAACGGTGAAAGCAAAAACCGGTATCGAGTTGATCCGCGAAGTCAGAATTGTCGGGGATGCGGCGTGAATATTGATGTCAAAAAATTGGGCAAGGTCGCCGTGTTGATGGGTGGATCAAGCGCGGAGCGTGAAATTTCATTGCTTTCCGGCAATGGGGTACTCGCCGCGCTCAGGGAAAAAGGCGTGGACGCCCACGCCTTTGACCCCTCGATGCATGCCATATTTGATTTGAAAAAAGAAAAATTCGAGCGCGTGTTCATCGCCCTGCATGGCCGCTTCGGCGAGGACGGCACCGTGCAGGGTGTGCTCGAAACCATGGGCATCCCCTACACCGGCTCGGGCGTGATGGCGAGTGCGCTGGCGATGGACAAATGGCGCACCAAGCTCATCTGGGAGGCAGTCGGCATTCCCACGCCCAAATATCATGTGCTCACCGCGCAATCGGATTTCAAAAAAGTGCTCGACGATCTGGGCTTGCCGTTGATTGTCAAGCCCGCGCGCGAAGGCTCATCCATCGGCGTGACCAAGGTGGTCACAGCCAACGAATTGCCGGCGGCGTTTCAATTGGCGGTGGCGCTCGACGCGCTGGTGATCGCCGAGGAATTTGTGGCCGGACAAGAGCTGACCGCAACCGTGATCGGCGAGGATGTACTGCCGCTGGTGCGCATCGAAGCCCCTGCGGGTGACTACGGCTACAAGAATAAATATTTCACGGATGACACCCAATACCACTGCCCGTCGGGTGTGCGCGCGGCGCTGGAAGATGAAATCCGCGCGGTCACATTAAAGGCATTTCAGGTGCTGGGCTGCACCGGCTGGGGGCGCGCCGACATCATGTTGCGCGCCGATGGCCGCTACTCGTTTCTGGAAATGAATACCTCGCCCGGCATGACCAGCCATTCGCTGGTGCCGATGGCCGCGCGCGCGGTGGGCATCAGTTACGCCGATTTGTGTGTGCGTATTTTGGCATTGGCGAGGTTGAACAAATGATGGCCACCACCCACAAAAATATCCCGCCAGCACCGATGCATACACAGCGCATGGTGGTGATCGGCGCGACGCTCTTGGCGATGCTGCTCGCGGCGGGCGCGGTGTGGGCGACGCTCAGTGTGTTGCCGCATGTGAGCCAATCGCTGCCGGTGCGCCAGGTGGTGTTTGTCAGCGCGGGTGACGAGCCGTTGCGGGAGATCGACCACGACCAACTCAAGCGGCTCACCGATGCCCTGCAAACGCGCGGCGCGTTGATGTTGCAACTCGATTTGCCGACGCTCAGGAACAGCATGAAACAAATCGCCTGGGTGCGGGAAGTCAATGTGCGGCGGCGGTTTCCATCGACGGTGGTGGTTGCCATCGAAGAACACAAACCGGTGGCCGCATGGACACCTGCCACGCCGAATGCGGGGGAGGCGGACAACACGCTGTCGAGTCTGCTGGTCAACAGTTATGGCGAAGTGTTCCGCGCCGTCATCAGCGACGAACGCAAGGCGGCTTTTCCGCACCTCGGCGGGCCTGATGGCAGCGCCACCGAGGTGCTGGAAAAATACGCGGCCATGCTGGCTTCGCTCAAGGCCATTGAACGTGCGCCGGCCAAGCTGGTGCTGACCGCGCGCCGCGCCTGGCAGGTCACGCTCGACAACGGCAGCGTGCTGCAACTGGGGCGCGGCGAAGTGGACACGCGACTCACGCGCTTCATCCAGACCTATCCCCGGCTGGCGGCATTGCAGGCGGCAAAGGTCAATGTGGATCTGCGTTACCAGAGTGGATTTGCAATTCGTGGCGCCGGGGCGGCAACTGACGCGCCAACCAGGCAAAAAGACGGCAGCTCAACATGACGGGAACAAATCAATGAACCGCGAAACCAGAAATCTATTGGTTGCCCTCGACATTGGCACTTCCAAGATCATTGCCATGGTCTCGGAAATCACGGCAGAGGGCGGCCTCGAAGTATTGGGCATCGGCCAGCACCCCTCGCGCGGTCTGAAAAAAGGCGTGGTGGTGAATATCGAGGCCACCGTGGCCGGCATCCAGCGCGCGCTGGAGGAAGCCGAACTGATGGCGGACGTGAAAATCCGTGACGTCATCACCGGCATCGCCGGCTCACACATCAAGAGTTTCAATTCACACGGCATGGTGGCGATCAAGGACCGGGAGGTCACACAGTTTGATGTGGATCGTGTGGTCGAGACCGCGCGCGCGGTCAACATCCCGATGGACCAGCAGATTCTGCACACCCTCAACCAGGAATTCATCATCGACGGCCAGGAGGATGTGCGCGAGCCGGTGGGCATGAGCGGGGTGCGGCTGGAGGTCAAGGTGCATATTGTCACCGGTGCGGTGAGCGCCGCGCAAAACATCATGAAGTGTGTGCGCCGCTGCGGGCTGGAGCCGCGCGACCTGGTGTTGCAGCCGCTGGCCTCAGCCATCGCCGTGCTGTCGCCGGATGAAAAGGATTTGGGCGTGTGTCTGGTCGATATTGGCGGGGGCACCACCGACATCGCCGTGTTCACCGGCGGGGCGATTCGTCATACCGCGGTGATCCCGATCGCGGGTGACCAGATCACCAACGACATCGCCATGGCGCTGCGCACCCCGACCAAGGATGCCGAAGACATCAAGATCGCGCACGGCTGTGCGCTGCGGCAGATCGCCAGTGTCAATGACGTGATCGAAGTGCCGGGTGTCGGCGACCGCGGCCCCAGGCAGATGTCGCGCCAGACTCTGGCGGAAGTCATCGAGCCGCGTGTGGAGGAATTGTATTCACTGATCCAGCGTGAGCTGCGCGCCAGCGGCTTTGAAGAATTGCTCTCGAGCGGCATCGTGCTGACCGGCGGCAGCGCCGCCATGGCCGGCATGGTCGAGCTGGGCGAGGAAGTATTCCACATGCCGGTGCGCCTCGGTGTGCCCAATTATTCCGGCGGGCTCTCGGAAGTGGTGCGCAACCCAAGATTTTCCACGGCGGTCGGATTGTTGCTGACCGGGCTTGAGCAGCGCCGGCGCGACGAACACACGCGCCTCAATGCCGGCAATTTCAAAAGTGTG
>JANPNJ010000128.1:0-1566 GCA_031427395.1 Burkholderiales bacterium | reverse complement strand
GATCAGGATTCACGATTTGACCACCGGCAAGAGTGTCACGGTCACCGATGGCCTGAGTCAGGCTGATAACCCGGTTTTTGCCGGCAGCGACTACCTCTATTTCACCGCATCGATCAATTCAGGCCCATCCCAGGTTGGACTCGATATGTCAACCCAGGAGCGACCGGTGCGCGATGGACTGTACGCAATGGTGCTGGCCGCCGACGGCAAATCACCAATGGCACCACGCACCGGTGATGAAGAAGACAAAAAGGATGACAAAAAGAATGCGCCGGCCGCAAAAGACGGCGACAAGAGTGGCGCGGCGGCGGCACAACCGCCAAAACCGGAGGCAACCGGCAAACCCGACACTACCGCCAAAGCAGACGCTGTTGCCAAGCCACCCAAACCCGTGCGCATCGATTTTGATGGCCTGCAGCAACGCGTGGTTGGGTTGCCGGTCGCGGAACGCGACTATGACGCACTGGCTGTGTCATCAGACGGCTCGCTGTTTTATCTCGAGCGCCGCCAACCCGGCGTCAGCAACGAGCCGCCCGAGAATGAATCCACCGGCAACGGCGAGTTGACCCGCTTCAGCTTTGAAGACCGCAAAGCCAAGTCGCTCAAAACCGGTGTGGCGGGCTTCAGCATCAGCGCCGACGGCAAGAAGCTGCTGTTGCAATACTTGCGCGGCAAGCTTGAAATTGCCGACGCCAATGAAAAACTGGATGCCAAACCGATTGACCTGACCCAATTGGGCATGTCGATCAATCCGCGCGAGGAATGGCAACAGATTTTTGACGAAACCTGGTGGATGCAAAAAGAGTTTTTTTACGATGCCAATCTGCACGGCATCGACTGGGACGCGGTTCGCACCCGCTACCAGCCGCTGCTCAAACATGTGCAACGGCGCGAAGACCTGAATGACCTGCTGGTCGAAATGATTGGTGAATTGCAGGTCGGACACAACCGGCTTGGTGGTGGTGACGTGCATCGAGAACGTGCATCTACCGTCGGCCTGCTGGGTGCCGATTTCAGCGTCGATAACAACCACTATCGAATCAAGACCATCTACAGCGGCGACCGCTGGAATCCTTTCATGAAGGCACCACTCGCGGTGCCGGGTCTGGGTGTGAAGGAAGGCGACTATATCCTCGCCATCAACGGCCGTCCGGTCAATGCGCAGGAAAACATGTACGCCCTGCTTGAAAACACGGTCGGCAAGCAAGTCAGCCTGACAGTTGGTGACGACGCGGCCGGAAAAGGTTCACGCAACATCGTGGTGCAACCCATTGCCAGTGAAGCGCCATTGCGCCAGTGGGCGTGGATCGAACGCAACCGCCAGCATGTCGAAAAAATGTCCGGCGGCAAAGTCGCGTATGTGTATCTGCCCGACACCGGTGGAGACGGCTTCAAGCACTTTAATCGCATGTTCTTTTCGCAAATCGACAAACAGGCAATCATCGTTGATGACCGCCGCAACGGCGGTGGTCAAGCGGCCAACTACATCACCGATGTGTTGAGCCGGCAATATCTGGCGGGCTGGAAAGATCGCGCCGGGCTGGTTTTTGAAACGCCGGGTGGCGC
>JANPNJ010000127.1:0-7088 GCA_031427395.1 Burkholderiales bacterium | reverse complement strand
GCGGTTGCCGCGCAGCGTGCGCCATTGTTGATGGTTGTAGTCGCTGACATCGACACCATTGAGCACAATGCGCCCGCCAATAATTTTTCCCGGCGCGTCAACCAACCCCATCAGCGAATAACCCGTCATCGATTTGCCGGAGCCCGATTCGCCCACCAGGCCCAGCACCTCGCCGCGCGCCACCGAAAACGAAATCCCGTCCACCGCCTTGACCACACCGGCCTTGGTGAAAAAATGGGTTTGCAGGTTGCTGACTTCGAGCACGGGGGTCATCGGCGGTTCCAAAAATTTCATTTCTTCAAGCGCGGATTCAGAATATCCCGCAGCTGATCCGCGACCAGGTTGATCGACATCACCGTGACCAGCAGCGCCACCCCCGGATAAAACGAAATCCAGTATTTGCCGCTCATCAAATAGGTGAAGCCGTTGGCAATCAACAGGCCCAGCGAGGGCTCGGTGATGGGCATGCCGAGGCCAAGAAACGACAGCGTGGCCTCCAGCGAAATGGCGTGGGCGACTTGCACCGTGGCGACCACAATCAGCGGCGGCAGGCAATTGGGCAGCATGTGGCGGAACACAATGCGCGGCCTTGACAGCGCCAGCACCGTCGCGGCCTCGACATATTCCTTTTGCCGCTCCACCAGCGCCGAGGCGCGGATGGTGCGCGCGTAGTAAGCCCATTGCACAGTAATGAGGGCGATGATGACCTTGTCGACCCCCTGGCCAAACACGGCCAACAAAATCAGCGCAATCAATATTGCCGGAAATGACAATTGAATATCGACCACACGCATGATGAGGGTATCGACCCAGCCGCCGAAATAGGCGGCAAGCATGCCAAACGTGAGGCCTATCCCCAGCGCAAACACAGTGGACAACACGCCGACGCCCAGGGAGGTGCGCAGACCATAAAAAATTCCCGACAACATGTCGCGCCCCTGGTCGTCGGTGCCGAGCAAAAATGTTTTGCCGTCCAGCGATGATTCTCCGGGCGCCAATTTGCTGTTCATCACATCAAGCTGCGCGAGGTCGTGGGGATTTTGCGGCGCGATCAGGGGCGCGGCCACGGCCACCACGATCACCAGCACCAGCATCGCCAATCCAACTAACGCCAATTTGGATTCGGCAAACTCATGGCAAAAACGCGCAAGCGGGGTTTCGGCGGCGGTGTTTTTTTCTGCCATGTCAGTGCCCCCCAGCGGCGGCCGCGCCGAGGCGCACGCGCGGATCAAGCCACGAATACACCACATCCACCACAAAATTGATGACGATAAACAACGACACAATCACCATCAGGTAGGCCACAATCACCGGGCGATCCAGTTGGTTGATGGAGTCAATCAACAATTTTCCGGTGCCCGGCCACGCGAAAATGGATTCGGTGACAATGGCAAAGGCGATCACCGAGCCGAACTCCAGCCCGATGATGGTGACAATCGGAATCATGATGTTTTTCAGCACATGCACGCCGACGACACGTGAGGTTGACAACCCCTTGGCGCGGGCGAATTTCACATAGTCCTGCAGGATGGTCTCACGCACCTGCGCGCGCGTGAGGCGGATCAACAAGGAGAGTTTGAACAGCGCCAGGTTGAACGCCGGCAAAAACAAATGCGCCATGCCGTCGATGCTCAAAAAGCTGACGGGCACACCAAACAACAAGGTGGTCGCGCCGCGGCCGTTGGACGGCAGCCAGCCAAGCTGCACCGCAAACAACATGATGAGCACCAGCCCCACCCAGAATGTCGGCAGGGAAAATCCGACAATCGACAGCGCCATGATGCTGCGGCCAATGATGGAATCCGGCTTCAATCCGGCCACCAACCCCAGTGGAATGCCGAACAACACCGCCAGCAACATCGCACACAGCGCCAGCTCAATGGTGGCGGGCATTTTCGTCAAAATCAATTCGAGCGCCGGCACGCCAAACACAAACGATTTGCCAAGGTCGCCCGTCATAGCGCCCTTGAGAAACACCCAGTACTGCTCAACCAGTGGTTTGTCGAGACCCAGTGCAATGGTGGCGCGGGCGCGCTCAATCTCATCGGCCTGTGGATTGACCAACAACTCAATCGGATTGCCGATGGCAAACACGCCCAAAAAAACAATCAGCGACATCGCCAGCAACACCACCGCCGATTGGCTGAGGCGGCGCAATAAATAAGCAAGCATAGTGCAGCGGTGCCGAGTCTATTTGGCCGACTTCAAACCCATCGCCAAGGTGTATTGGTCGGTGCGCGGCGTGTAGCGCAGGCCTTTCATCGCCGCCCAGGTCGAGACTTCGTAATGCAGCGGAATCAGGCCCACATCCTCCATCACCATTTCGGCGGCCTTGATGATCGCCGCCTCGCGTTTTTTGTCGTCCATGGTCACCAGTGCGAGATTGAGTTGTGCATCGAAAGCGGCATTGGAATAGCGCCCGCGGTTGGTCACGCCCATGCCCTTTGCGGCGTCAAACGTCGCCAGCAGCGAGCGCATGGCCGAGCCCTGCTCGCCCGATTCGGTACCCCAGCCCAACAGCATGAAGCCGAATTCAAGTTTGGTGGCGCGCGTGAAATACACTGCCGAGGGCATGGTTTCGACTTTGACATCAAGACCGGCACGAGTGAGCATTTGCGCCATGGCTTGCGCGATGCCCGCATCATTGATGTAGCGGTTGTTGGGGCCGTGGATGGTCATGGCAAAGCCATTCGGATAACCCGCCTCAGCCAGCAATTTTTTCGCACCCTCGGCGTCAAACTTCATGGGTTTGAGTTTTTTGCTGGTGCCGTAAAAAATGTCCGGCAACAATTGTCCCGCAGGCTGCGCGCGGCCTTCCATGATGCGCGACACAATCGCGTCGCGGTTGATCGCCATGGACAGCGCCTTTCTCACCCGCACATCACGGAACGGATTTTTGTCCAGCGGCTTGCCGTCTTTGGCAAACACAAACGGCGGCGATTTTTCGGTGCTCTGGTTCAGGTGGATGTAGATCACCCGGTTGGAAATTTTGTCGGTGAGATTGTATTTGGGATCCTTGGCGAGCTTGGTGATGTCGGCGGTGGGCACGGTCTCGATCATTTGCACATCGCCCGACAACAGCGCGGCGACGCGTGCCGCCGGGTTGGTCAGCATCTTGAAGGTGACCACATCCCACGGCTCCTCGCCGCCCCAGTAGCCGTAGTTGGCTTTCAGCACCACGCGCTGGTTGGGACTGTATTCCTGGAATTTGTAGGCACCCGTGCCGATAGCGGCGCGGCCGGCGTTGTAATCCTCGGTGGCGGCTTTTTCGCCGGTCTTTTTCGACACCATCATCACCGCCGACAAATCCGACGGCAGCAACACATTGGCGCTGGCGGTTTTCAGGATCAAGGTGTGGGCATCGACAATTTTCACGTCCACAATCGAGCGGGTGAAGGTGGCGAATGACGAGGGGCTGTTGGGCACCAGCGGCACGCGCTTCAAGGTGAAGGCGACATCCTCGGCGGTGAACGGCGAGCCATCGTGCCAGCGCACGTTTTTCCGCAATTTGAATTCCCAGGTCAGGTCATCGATTGCGCGCCAGGAAGTGGCGAGACCGGGTGTAAATTTCTGGTTCTCGTCAGACTTCACCAACGTCTCGAACACATGCCGCAACATGGCGTTGTTCGGGCTGAGGTTGTGATAGTGCGGGTCCATTGAAGTGATCGCCGCCTGCAGGCCGATGGAAATGTCCCGCGCTTTGGTTTGGGTGGTTTGGGCGAAGGCGGCATGGCTGGATGCCACCAGCAAAAATATGGCGGACACGACATTGGCAATGGCTCGAAACATGGACGTTCCCGGAAGATTGGCAAGCGCAGATAATAGCCGAAACCCTTGCGACCAACGGAGCAGACCCAGTGGGCATGATCGAAAGTTTTGAGCAAATGCTGGCCGCGGGCAAAGACTCATCACTGCTGCGTTTTTCACTCGGCAATGCGTATTTGCAGGCTGGTGATGTTGTTCGCGCCATCACCCATCTGCGTGAGGCCGTCACGCAGGATGCGGGCTATTCGGCGGCGTGGAAGTTGCTGGGCAAGGCGTACACGGCCAGCGCCGACCATGAGCGGGCAATCGAGGCATACACTCACGGCATTGCCGCCGCCACGCAAAAGGGCGACAAGCAGGCGGCGAAAGAAATGGCAGTGTTCCTCAAGCGACTGCAAAAATAATCAAAACTCTGGCGTGGATGCCGATTTTGGAACATTTATGCCTGAAACAGCGCATCAATAAACGAGTTTTATTTATTTTTTGAAAGAAAGTCGTGGAGCGTGGTGCGGCTGATTTGCCCGTCCACGCGCGACACACCCAGCGCATCGAGCAAAATCAGGTGAATGCTGCCTGCCTGGTTTTTTTTGTCGCGTGACATGTGTTCGAGCATGATGTCGGCGGAAATATCGGGCATCTCCACCGGCAGGCCGGCGCGTTCAATCAGCGTGGTGACACGCGCAAAAGTGGCGGCGTCGATGCGCCCGAGTGCCGCCGACAATCGTGTCGCCAGCACCATGCCGCAGCCCACCGCCTCGCCATGCAGCCACGCACCATAGCCCAGTGCCGTTTCGATGGCGTGGCCGAACGTGTGGCCGAAATTCAGCAGGGCGCGCCCGCCGTTGGTCTCAAACTCGTCAGCGGCCACCACCTGCGCCTTGATCTCACAGGAGCGGCGAATCGCCTGCGCGAGCGCAGCGGGATCACGTTGGTTCAGCGCCTCGATATTGGCTTCCAGCCAGTCAAAAAAATCCCTGTCCAACGCAACACCATACTTGATGACTTCGGCCAGCCCGGAGCGGTATTCGCGCGGAGGCAGCGTTGCAAGCGTGTTGGTGTCGATGACCACCCGCTTGGGTTGGTAAAACGCGCCGATCATGTTTTTGCCGAGCGGATGGTTGATGGCGGTCTTGCCGCCGACCGAGGAATCAACCTGGGCTAACAACGTGGTCGGCACTTGAATAAACGGCACACCGCGCTGGTAGGTGGCCGCGGCAAATCCCGCCATGTCGCCGATGACACCCCCGCCGACGGCGATCAATACGGTTTTGCGGTCACAGGCGTGGGCAAGCAGCACATCAAAAATCAAATTGAGGGTTTGCCAATCCTTGTGTGCTTCGCCATCCGGCAGCACGATACTGATGACATCCCTGCCCGCATGCTTGAGCTTCGCCTCCAGCGCCATGCCATGGAGCGGATAAACCAGCGTGTTGGAAACAATCACCAGCCTTGCCGTAGCACTCACGTCGGTGATGGCCGATGGGTCATTGAGCAGGCCCGTGCCGATCATGATGTCGTAGCTGCGGGAGTCGAGTGACACACGCAGCGACTGGGACGGGTTTCGCGGCAACGCTGGGGTTGGGTTGAGGGCAGGGTTCATGTCTGGCGTGGGAGGGTGGGGGTCATCCGGGCTTGGGATTGGAAGGCTTGCGCCATTTTGCGGCAAATGCCGCGACTTCGGCGGCCAGCTCGGGCAAAAATGAATTGCGGGTCAGCACCGTGGTGTCAATGGTGATGTCGGCGATTGCCTTGTAAAGCGGCTCGCGAACGGCAAGCAGTTCGGTTAATTTTCCAGACACATCCCCGCTATCCAGCAAGGGGCGCTTGTTGCGTTTGCCGATGTCCTGTGTGGTGCGCTGTGCCAGCACTTCCAGCGTGGTGTGCAAATACACTACCACGCCGCGTCGCGCCAGCGCCTCCCGGTTGTCTGCCCGCAACACCGCCCCGCCGCCGGTTGCCAGCACGATGCCCGCACGTTGTGTCAATTCCTCGATGACCACCGCCTCCCGCTGGCGAAAGCCGGCCTCGCCCTCGATTTCAAAAATAGTCGCAATTTCCACGCCGTTGCGCCGGATGATTTCGTCGTCGCTGTCCACAAAAGTCATCGCCAGCGATTTTGCCAGCGCCCTCCCGACCGTGCTTTTGCCAGCGCCGGGCATGCCAATGAGAAAAATATTCGGGTATTCGTGCATGGTTGCGGTTATGTGCGCGTCACGCGCGTCAGACAAAAAAAGCAATCACAAAATAAAACGGGGCACCATCGGTGCCCCGCCAAATCCCGACTGCCCCACCTTCAACGAATCAAGAGCTGTTCCTTGATGATGCGCGGGGTGATGAAAATCAGGAGCTCGGTTTTTTCATCGCGTTTGGTGGTGGTCTTGAACATGTTTCCAAGAAACGGAATATCGCCCAACAGTGGCACTTTGGTCACGTCTGTGCGGGTGGTTTGTTCATAGATGCCCCCCAACACCACGGTCTCCCCGTTCTCGGCCAGTACCTGTGTTGTCACGGTTCGCACGTCAATGGACGGCACGCCCCCAACCAAGGCGCCGATGGTGTCTTTCTTGACTTCCAGGTCCAATATTATTTTGTCGTCTGGCGTGATTTGTGGTGTGACTTCGAGTTGCAGCACCGCCTGCCTGAATGAGGTTGTGGTGCCGCCGCTTGCAGCTTGCGTCAGGAACCCAACCTCCACGCCCTGCCTGATCAGTGCCTTTTTCTTGTCGGCCGTGATAATCCGTGGGCTCGAAATCACCTTGCCGCGGTTATCCGCCTCCAGCGCCGATAATTCAAGATTGACAATGTTGCCGTTGCCCAGGTTCAAAAAGGTCAGTCCCAGATTGCCGCCGCCAACCACCGGCAGGTTCACGTTCAAATCACCAGTGGAAAAGGGCCCGGGCACCGCACCGCGGGCAATGCTGCCCGATTGACTCGCGTTCCCGGAGACGCCAATGTTGCGCCCGTCCGCAGTCGCGCCTGCACCGATACCAAACCTTGCGCCCAACTGCCGCCTGAAACTGTCGTCTGCAATCACCACCCGCGCCTCAATCAACACCTGGCGCAACGGGACATCCAACTGCGCGAGCAATCGACGCACCTCATCCAGCCGCACCGGCACATCCTGGACAAACAGGGTGTTGGTGCGCGGATCCATGGTCACCGAACCCCGCTTGGACAGAATTTTTTGTTGTCCGTCGCTGAGCAATGTCCGCACATCCGCCACCTTGGCATAGGCGAGGATAAAACTCTCCGTCCGCACCGGCTCAAGCTCGGTGGTTTGCTGCGCCACTTCCATCGCCAGCTTTTCCTGTGTGGCCAGCTCA
>JANPNJ010000126.1:0-4137 GCA_031427395.1 Burkholderiales bacterium | reverse complement strand
CGAGGGCGAGGTGCTGCATCTGGTCACCATCCAAACGCCGCCGGGATTCAAGGCAGGCGAGTCAGCCACCTTCACAGCAAAGGCTGACTGGTTGGTGTGTGCCGATGTGTGCATTCCCGAAGAGGGCGTGTTGACATTGACACTCCCGGCTGCGGCCAAGCCCTTGCCGGATGCACGTTGGAGCCGCGCGTTTGCCTCGGCCCATGCCGCCCTGCCAACATCGACGCTGGCAAATGTATCGGCAAAAATCGACGGCATGCGGCTGGTGATCACGGCAAAATCCCCCGCGCCGGCCAACACCACAGTATCGTTTTATCCGCATCGTGACGATGTCATCGCCAACGCCGCCAAACAGGTGTTGACCAAAACCGCCGACGGTTTTCAGCTTGATGTCGCGCTGGCCGATCCGCGCAACAACGAACTCAAAACACTCGATGGCGTGCTGGTGGCGGACAGCGCCGATAAATTATGGGCGGCACCGGTCAACGCCCGCGCCGTGACCATTGCGGCACCGGTTTTGTACGGCGCAGCCGTGGCTGCATCCGCCAATAAAAGTGCAAACACAAGCATAGGAGCGCCTTTTGGAGCAAAAATGCCTGAAAACGGCCAATCCACGGTCACTTTTGTTTCTGCAATCGTGTTCGCATTTCTGGGCGGCCTGCTGCTGAATTTGATGCCCTGCGTGTTTCCGGTGCTCGGCATCAAGGTCATGAGCTTTGTGGAAAACGCCCACGGCGACAACCGCATCTTGCGCCGCCAGGGTGCGGCATTTTTGGTTGGTGTTGTCCTGTCCTTCATGTTGCTCGCCGGTTTGATGCTGCTGTTGCGGTCATTCGGCCAATCCATCGGCTGGGGCTTTCAACTGCAAGAGCCGCTGTTTGTCGCCGCGCTGGCGGTGCTGTTTTTTGTCATGGCGCTGAACTTGTCGGGCGTGTTTGAGATCGGCATGTCGCTGCAATCGGCTGCGGGCAATGCCGAGCTGCGCGCGCAAAAAAATCCGTTTGTGGGTGCTTTTGTTTCCGGCATATTGGCGACGGTGGTGGCGACGCCCTGCATGGCACCTGGCCTGGGTGCGTCGGTCGGCTTCACGCTCGGCCAGAGTGCGCCGGTGGCATTGCTGGTGTTTTTCGCCATTGCCATCGGCCTCGCCCTGCCAGTGGTGTTGCTGGCATTTTTCCCGGCGCTGCTGCGATATTTGCCGAAGCCCGGCGCATGGATGCAAACATTCAAGCAATTCATGGCGTTCCCGCTTTATGCGACCGTGGTGTGGCTGGTCTGGGTGCTGGGCGCGCAGACCAGCAATGACGGCGTCGCCAAATTTTTGATCGGGCTGACCGCCATCGCGCTGGCCGCATGGATGTTCGGACGCTGGCAGGCGAGCAGCCACCGTATTACCGCGCTCGCCGGCGCGGTTTTTGCCGCGTTTGGCATGGCAGTTGTATGGATGGGTGCCAACACCGAGCCGGTGGCAGTGCATCAAAGCGCATCCGGCAGCGAAGAATGGGTGCCGTTTTCAAAAGACAAAATCGCCGAATTGCGCGGCCAGGGCAAGTCGGTGTTTGTGGATTTCACCGCGACCTGGTGCATCACCTGCCAGGTCAATAAGCGCGTGGCACTGAACGACGCGAATGTGATCCATCAAATGGCGCTGGCCAATGTGGTGCGCATGCAAGCCGACTGGACCCTGCGTGATGCCGTTATCACCGCCGCGCTCGCCGAGTTCGGCCGCAATGGGGTGCCGCTCTATGTGCTGTATCCGCCGCAGGGCGAGCCGCGTGTGTTGCCGGAGTTGTTGACACCGGGCGTGGTGCTGGCGGCCATTGCCGAGAGTCGTCTTCCGCCGTTGTCCGTCACACGCCAATAACCATCACTTGGTTGCGGGTTCGGCGACGGCGGCCGGCTCTTTCGCCCATGTGCCCAACACTTTGCGAAACGCCTCGGTGACGGCGCGTGCCTCGCCGTCGTCGCTGATGATGTAGGGGGTAATCAGCAGCACCAATTCACTGCGGGTGGTGGTGTCCTCGGTTTTCCTGAACGCCTGGCCGAGCAGCGGAATGTCTTTCAGAAACGGCACGCCGCTGTTGGTTTTGTCAGTACGGCTGGTGATCAACCCGCCCAACACATAGGTCGAGCCGTGCTTTAACGTCAGTTTGGTGTCGAGACTGCTTTTGGTGATGGTGGGCGAAGCGATGCCGCCGCTCGAAGCGGACGACACATCGCTGACTTCCTGCGAAATATCCATGTCCACCTGATCCGATGAGTGGATCACCGGTTTGATTTTCAGGATGGTGCCGGTGTCGCGGTACTGGATGCTGGAAATGATACCGCCGCCGGTTGCCGCGCTGGTTTGGGATTGGGTTTGAATGGGCACCGATTTGCCGACCTGAATGCTGGCGGGTTCACCGTTGCGCGAAATCAATCGCGGGCTGGACAAAATATTGACCTTGGTGTTGCCCGCCAGTGCCGTCAAAATCGCGCGCGGCGTACCCAGGCCATCGAGTTGACCGACAATAAAACCGCTCACCGAGCCGGTGCCCCCGCCGATGGTCGAGCCGGCCGACACGCTGCCGGCGGCGTTGCCGCCGAGTGCGGTGACATTGAGGCCGCTGCTGTTGAGCCGCTTGAATATCCAATCCACACCGACGTTGAGGCTGTCGGTGATGTCCAGTTGGGCAACGGTCACTTCGATCATCACCTGTCTTGCGGCGCGGTCGAGCTCGCGCAGCAGGCGCACGATATCGGTGTAATCCTCGCCGCTGGCACGAAATAAAATGGTGTTGGTGGCTTTGTCGACCACCACGCCGCCGGTGTTGGCGGGCCCGACGGCAGCGCTGGTGCCTGTCGCGCCAGCGGGGCGCGCGGCGGTGCCGGACAACAACTGCTGAACCGTTTCGGCCAGGCGGGAGGCGTCGGTATTGCGCACTTGGTAGCTGAAAAACGAGCGCCCGACACTTTTCTCGGCGGGTTTGTCGAGCACTTTCGACCACGCAACGATATGCTCAATGATCTCTTTGGATTGGGCAAAAACAATGACGCTGTTGATGCCGGCAACCGGCAGAAGTGTGATCGGAAACTGCACCCCGCCGACGCTGCCGGTGCCAACCGAATAGCCTTCCTGCGCGAGAATTTCCGTCAGGCGTTTGGCCAATTCATCCGCCGACCAGATGGTGGGCGAGATGCGGATCGAATTGCGGCCTTTGAACATCGGCTGATCCAGCACCTGGATGGCATCGAGCGCGGCCTGCACGTCATCGCCGTTGCCTGACAGCATCAAGGCATTGCGTGCCGGGTCTTCCATGACGCGGATTTTGTCGGCAAACAGGGTGCGCAGGTAGCTGGTGACTTCAATACCCCTCACCGCCTGCATCTCCACCATATGAAACACCGGCCGCAACGGCAGTGGTGTCTCGGGCAACGCGCGCCCGCGGCGGATTTCCGGCAGGTAACCTGCGTTGGAGCTGTCCGGCACAATGCGAATCAGGCCACCAATATCCTGCACCGCCACCCCGTAGGTTTTGAGCAGCAGGCGCGCGCTCGATTCGGCCTCGGCGGCGGTCATTTGTTTGCCGCTGCGCAGTGTCACCAAGTCCTTGCGCGCCACCACGGCTGGATCAATGCTGATGTTTTTTTTCAACGCGGTGGCATACACGGCCTGAATAAACGCGGGCAACGGCAGCTCATCAAAATTGAGCGTGATGTCGGCGACAGCCGGTCCGGCCGGCGGCGGCGTGCTGACGGGCAATGGCTTGATCGCGGCAGCCGGCGGGGACGGATTGGGTGTCACCGTTGTGGTGCGCGCCTGTGTTGCCGACTCTGCCCGGGAAATGTCAACGGATTGGGCGGCGGTTCGCGCCGGCAAATCCAGTTTTGGTGGCAGCGTTGATTGGTTGGTCGCGCAGCCCGCCAGCAGCATTGCCGCCGCGATGGCAAGCGGCAATGTCCGCGGTGCCGGCTGAAAAAATATCGGGAGTTGAGTTTTCATAATCTTTGTACTTGTCACAGCCTACCAGACAGTTGGCACGGTTTGTCCGCTCAAGGGCAAAAAACGCCGCTTGCCGGAAAGGGAGACACACACGCCGTTTTCACGCACTTCGGCAATCGGCGTGCCGTCAGGAAATTTTTCACCCGCCTTCAAGG
>JANPNJ010000125.1:0-3275 GCA_031427395.1 Burkholderiales bacterium | reverse complement strand
CCTGAGACGGTATTGCTCAAACGCATCGCCGCCGGGGTGGTGTGGGTGTGCGCCCTGCTGGCGGTGTTGCTCACCCTGCCGCGTTTGTTTCAGCAGGATTATCTGGACGGCACGCTGGAGCAACTGGTGCTGTCGCGTTATCCGCTGCCGGTGCTGTGTGGCGGTAAAATGGTGGCGCATTGGCTGACGACCGGATTGCCGGTGGCGCTGGTATCGCCCCTGATGGGGCTGCAATTCGGGCTGGAGAGTCGGGAACTACTGGTGGTGATGGCTGGTCTATTGTTGGGGACACCGGTGTTGACCATGCTGGGCGCGGTGGGTGCGGCACTGACGCTGGGCGTGCGCGGTGGCTCGATTTTGATGGCGTTGCTGGTGTTGCCGCTGTACATTCCGGTGCTGATATTTGGTGCCGGTGCGGTTGAATCCGCCATGACAGGGCTGGATGCCGCCGCCAATTTGTCGCTGCTGGCGGCGCTGGCCTTGGCGGGCATGGTGAGTGTGCCGTTTGCGGTTGCCGCCGCCGTCAAAATTTCACTGGACTGAAAGTTGCGCTGACATGAACCTCTTCAAATATTCCGCGCCCGCGTCGTTTTATCCCCTGGCCGGCAAAATGGTGCCGTGGTTTGGCACGCTGGCGTTTTTGCTGTGTGTGGCCGGGCTTTATGTGGGATTGTTTGTCGCGCCGGAGGATTTCCAGCAGGGCGAGGTGTATCGCATCATTTTCATTCATGTGCCGACCGCGTGGATGGCCATGTTCATCTATTTGGTGATGGCGTTTTATGCATTGCTGTCGCTCATTTACCAAACGCGCTTGTCGTCGATGATGATGGAGGCGTTGGCGCCGACCGGTGCCATTTTCACCGCGCTGGCGCTGTGGACCGGTGCACTTTGGGGGCGGCCGACCTGGGGCACCTATTGGGCGTGGGATGCGCGCATGACCTCCACCCTGATCCTGCTGTTTTTGTATATCGGCTACCTTGCCCTGGTCAACGCCATCGAGGACAAAAAACGCGCCGACAAGGCCGCCGCCATCCTGGTGCTGGTGGGCTCGGTGAATGTGCCGATCATTTATTTTTCGGTGAAGTGGTGGAACACCTTGCATCAGGGTGCCTCGGTATCGGTGACACAGGGCAACAAAATGGCCGCAACCATGCTGGCGGCGATGCTGGTGATGTCGCTGGCGTGCTGGATGTACGCCATTGCCATGTCTTTGTGCCGGGTGCGGGCGATTATCCTGGAGCGCGAAAAAAACAACGCCTGGGTGCGCGACATCAAGGAAATCACACCATGAACTGGGCAGAATTTTTCTCGATGGGCGGGCGCGGCTTTTATGTGTGGGGCTCGTTCGGGGCGTTTCTGGGCTGTGTGGCGATCGAAATCGTCATGGTCAGGATGCGCATCAACCGCGCGCAGGCCGAGGTGCGTGAAAACCTGTTGGTGGACAATTTGCGGGAGAAAAACGGATGACAGCCAGACAAAAACGGGTAATGTGGGTGCTGATTGGCGCGGCCATATTGGCGGTGGCCGCCACGCTGGTGGTGAACGCGTTGCGCGAAAACCGCGTGTTCTTTTTTACACCGACACAAGTGTTTGAGGATAAAGCGCCGAAAGACCGCACCTTCCGCATCGGCGGCCTGGTCACCGCTGACAGCGTGCAGCGCAAGACCGACGGCCTGACGGTGGGGTTTTCCATCACCGACACCGCCAAGACCATACCCGTCACCTACACCGGCATCCTGCCAGACTTGTTCAAGGAAGGCAAAGGCGTGGTGGCGCAGGGGCGCATTGGTGCCGACGGAATTTTTCGCGCTTCCGAAGTGCTTGCCAAACACGACGAAAACTACATGCCGCCGGAAGCCGCCGAAGCGCTGAAGCAGGCAGGCAAACCGATAGAAGGCAGTATGTTTGCCGGGCAAAAATCGGTGGTGACACAGGCGGCGGGGAAGTAGTTGGAGTTTTTTTGGAACCTCAGTTGGACGCCGATTTGCGCCGATAAAAGCGGATTTTTTTGATGCAAATATTGCCATTTACTCAGCAGTCAAAAATTAGGGCGACATTTTTCAATACGCCACAACTAAATTCGTCGTCCCCGCCCCCGAATGCTTGAATCGGGGGCGGGAACGACGGTTATTTTTTGTTCGCTATAGCCTGAATTTCCGCCTGCTGAGTAATTGTTAGACCATCCAGAATGTTAGACCATCCAGAACGGCATGATTTTGACTTGATCGGCGTTTATCGGCGTCCATCGGCGGTTCCCCCAAACAACTAATCAGAGCGACCCAATGATTCCCGAACTCGGCAACTTCTCCCTTGTGATTGCGCTGTGCCTGGCCATCGTGCTCGGCATCGTGCCCATGATCGGTGCCGCGCGTGGCAACGTGCAGTGGATGTCTTTGGCCAGGCCGCTGGCCACGGGCCAATTTTTGTTTGTGGCGTTTGCCTTTGGCTGCCTGATCTACAGTTTTGTCACCAGTGATTTTTCTGTCAAAAACGTGGTGGCCAATTCCAACACCAAGCTGCCCGTTTATTACAAAATCACCGCGTCGTGGGGTTCACACGAAGGCTCGTTGTTGTTGTGGGTGTTGATGCTCAGTGGCTGGACGTTTGCGGTGTCCTTGTTCAGCCGCAATCTGCCGCAGGAGGTGATCGCGCGGGTGCTGGCGGTGTTGGGGTTGATTGCGATTGGTTTTTTTCTGTTCATGCTGATGACCTCCAATCCGTTTGAGCGCGTGTTTCCAGCCGCACTGGAAGGCCGTGACCTGAATCCCTTGTTGCAGGATCCCGGCATGATTTACCACCCGCCGATGTTGTACATGGGTTATGTCGGTTTCTCGGTGGCGTTTGCGTTTGCGCTGGCGGCGCTGATCGGCGGCAGGCTCGATGCCACCTGGGCGCGCTGGTCGCGGCCGTGGACCACCGCCGCGTGGATTTTTTTGACACTCGGCATCGCGCTGGGCAGCGCGTGGGCCTATTACGAATTGGGCTGGGGCGGCTGGTGGTTTTGGGATCCGGTGGAAAATGCCTCCTTCATGCCGTGGCTGATCGGCACCGCGTTGATCCACTCGCTGGCGGTCACTGAAAAACGCGGCATCTTCAAAAGCTGGACGGTGTTGTTGGCGATCATGGCGTTTTCGATGTCGCTGCTGGGCACGTTCCTGGTGCGCTCCGGGGTTTTGACCAGCGTGCATGCCTTCGCCACTGACCCGGCGCGAGGTGCCTTTATCCTCGCGTTTCTGGTGGTGGTGATCGGCGTGTCGCTGGCGCTGTTCGCGTGG
>JANPNJ010000124.1:0-2465 GCA_031427395.1 Burkholderiales bacterium | reverse complement strand
GACCTACGCCGCCCTCACAGGCTGGGGGAAATGTCTCCCGCCCGCGATCCTGACCAACAACGATCTCGCCACCTTTTTGCCGACTGATGACGCTTGGATCGTGCAACGCACCGGCATGAAGGAGCGGCGCATTTCGCATGTCAGTGGACTGGAGTTGTCGTATGTTGCCGCGCAACGTGCGCTGGCGTGTGCCGGGCTGGATGCCAGTGAGCTGGATTTTATTATTTACGGCTCGTGCAGTTTTGACGAGCATGTGCCCAACAGCGCCTCCGGTTTGCAGGTGCGGCTCGGTGCCACCCGGGCTGCGGCGATGGATGTCAACACCGCCTGCACCAGTTTTTTATACGGCATGTCCACCGCCACGGCGTTTATCCAGTCGGGCGTGGCCAAAAACATACTGGTGATCGGCGTTGAACACATTTCCAAATTCATGGATTGGGACAATCGCAATGTCGCGGTGTTGTTTGGTGATGGCGCGGCGGCGGCGGTGTTCCAGGCTTCGGAAAACGCGGAAGGGGTGATTGCACAAAAATTGCAGTGTTACGCCGATGCCCGGCAAACCTTGCGGGTGCGCGGCAAGGGGGCGCTGTACACCAACATCGGCGTGGTCTATGGCGACACCCGCTGGGATTTTGACGGCCAGGAAATTTTCAAAAAGGCCGTGACCGGCATGGGCGACGCATCAGTCGATGTGCTGAAACAGGCCGCAGTCACCATCGATGACGTGGACGTGGTGGTGCCGCACCAGGCCAATTTGCGCATCATCGAAGCGGTGGCCAAACGCGCCGGCGCGCCGATGGACAAGGTATTTTTGAACGTACACAAATACGGCAACATGAGTGCCGCCACCGCACCCGTGGCGCTGGTCGAGGCGATTGAGCAAGGCCGCGTCAAGCCGGGCGGGCTGGTGTTGATCCCCGCCTTTGGTGCCGGGCTGACACTCTCGGCGCATTTGATCCGCTGGGGAGATCGCGTCACGCCAATCGCGGTTTCCGACGCCGAATTGCCGCCGTGTGACAAAACCGCGCTGGAAATGGTGCAGCAATTGATGGCGGGCAAATTGCCGCGTGAACGCTCCGAGGCCGGGCTGATGGGGGTGAAGTTTTTTGAGGATGCGTAGTGGTCGGTGACCTGATGGCAGTGACCGAATTTACCGCAGATGAACGCCGATAAAAGCAGATAAGTGCAAGAGCATCGTTGGTTTTAATCGGCAGTCAAAATGCCAGCTTGATTGGATTTCATCGACGTTTACCGGCGGTTTCAACGCCCTGCTCGTGCCGGACTATGCGCAAATAGAATGCAGCACGGCTCTAACGATCCTGATACCAATACGCGTCCGCTTCCTTTTTCATGCGCTGTTTGTTGGCCAGCAGCCAAAAACCGATACGCGGCATCAGGGTGAAGTAGTGCCAGTCACCGTGTTTGTCGTATTTGCGCATGGAGGTCGTCGCCTGCGCATTTCGGCTACGGCCAAAGCGCCGCTTGTTTGCGCGCCCGTGTTGTTTGAGCATGCGCAGCAATTGGATATCCTCGGCGTAATCCATGGACTCGTCGTATCCACCGATGGACTCAAAATCCCGGCGAAAACAAAAAATAACCCCGGCATCAAGGGCCGCCAACCAGGTGAGGGGGGTCACCAACAGCCAGGTGAAAAATATACCCACCGACCATCGTTCCGGTCGCACACCGGTGGCACCCACGATCAACTTTCCCGAAGACATTGCATCGTCTATTGCATTAAAAGTATTGATGTGGATGGTCGAGTCCGCATCGATAAAACACAGAATCTCGCCACGGGCAATGGCCGCGCCGCCATTACGCGCCGCGCCAATATTCCGTTTTGTTATCTGCGCCACCTGGCAGCCGCGCGCGACGGCAATCGCGGTGGTGGCATCGGTCGAATCGTTGTTGCCGACGATGACCTCAATCGCGTCGGCACCACCCCGATAACGGCTGCGCGCGGCATCGACGCTGTCGAACAATTCAGAAATAATCGCCGCCTCGTTGTAGGCGGGGATCACCAGTGAGAAACGCGGTGGCGTTGGCATGGTGGGTGGCGGCCCGAGTGGTTGCCCTGGGGAGGCGGACCGTTATTTTGACTTCTTGGCCAATTTGGCAACCTTGGCGGTCGCGGCATTTTTCACAACCTTTGCCACCTTTGCCACCTTTGCCACCTTGGCCTCACCGGTGTCCTTGACCGCAGGTTTCTTGGCGACCGCTGTGATCTTGTCTGCCTTTTGCGCGTTGGGCACGGCCATGGTCTTGGGGGGTGCCGCAGGCAATGTTTTTTCCGGTGCCGCAGGCGTGGCAACGTTGGCGGGCACGGTGGTGGCATTGCCGAGGGCGCTGGCCAGCAGGCCGGCCACCAAATCATTCATGTTGGACTGCTCCGCCGCGACCCGTGCATGCAACTGCTTGACCAATTCATTGGGTAATTTGCAGGCAAATGGGATCAATCCCGCAGC
>JANPNJ010000123.1:0-1746 GCA_031427395.1 Burkholderiales bacterium | reverse complement strand
ACCCTTATTGCGCATGTTGAGTAGCAGATACACAACGAGTTGGCCGGGGCCGTGGTAGGTCACCTGGCCGCCGCGATCAATTTTGACGAGCGGAATGTCGCCCGCATCAAGAATGTGTTCGGGCTTGCCGGCCAGGCCTTGGGTAAAAACCGGTGGGTGTTCGAGCAGCCAGATTTCATCATTGGTGTCGATGCCGGCGGCACGATTGTGCGTACGCATGGCGGCATAGGTGGTGGGGTAGTCGGCAAGGCCCAGGCGCTTGATGGTCGTGGGTGGGTTCATGTCGTGAATTTCAACAGTGATAGCCTTGAACAAAATTGGGCCCCGGACTGAATCCGGGGAATTGTCAACTCACAGCGCCATCAACACATCCTGGCTGGCGGTCAGGTCGAGATAAATCGCATCGAGCTGCGCTTTTGATGTGGCATGAATGGTGGCAGTGACGGCAATGAAATTGCCGTTTTTGGATGGCCGCATTTCGAGTGCGTTGGCGTCAAAATCGGGCGCGTGCTTTTGCACAATTGCCAGCACCGTCTGCGCGAAATCAACATTGCCCGGATTGGCTCCGGCGGCCTTGATGCGTCCCATTGCCTTGATCGGAAATTCGCACGGAAACACCAGCAGCGTTTCTTCCTCTGCGCCGATATTTTTTGGCGACTCAGCCATGTGCGGCGCTCGGCAGGTCGCGTTTGTAATCTTGGAAAAGTTGAACCATTTTTTTGAACATGGGCCCGGGTTTGCCCGCGCCCACCGGCTTGTTGTCGAGCGTGACGATGGGCACTACTTCCTTGGTGGACGACAATATCCACAGCTCATCGGCGTGTTGCACCTCGCGGCGTGACACGCGGCGCATCTCCAGTGGCAGCCCGGCTTTTTTGGCCAGCTCCATCATCAGCACATAGGTGATGCCGCCCAGAATCAGATTGTCCAGCGGCGGGCAAAGGATCACGCCCGCCTTCACCACGGCAATGTTGGAAGCGGTGGATTCAGTCAGATAGCCGTCACGGAACAATACCGCCTCGTCCGCGCCGTCAAAGCCTGATTCGTGTTTGAGCAACACCGCACCCAAGAGCGCGGTGGATTTGATCTGGCAGCGCAGCCAGCGCGAATCGTCCATGCTGGTGGCGGAAATTCCGTTGGCGTAGATTTCCGGTTTTGGCGTGGGCAAGGGATTGGCCATGATAAAAACCGTTGGGGTCAATCCCGTTGGCGGCGGAAAATCACGCTTGGCAACACCGCGTGTCACCTGGATATATACGCCGACATTGCCGCCGCCGTTTTTGGCGATCAGCGCGGTGATGATCGCTTCCCATTGTTCAACGGAATGGGGGTTGGCCAAATACAGCGCATCCATCGAGCGTTGCAGACGCAGCAGATGTTCGCGCGCGCGCAGGCCGCGGCCGTTGTAATACGGGATCACCTCATACACGCCGTCGCCAAAAATAAAGCCGCGATCCAGCGGGGATATTTTTGCTTGTTCAATCGGCAGGAATTCGCCATTGAGAAAAACAACAGGCAGACACAGTGGTGTGGACATGACAAACCTCGGATGGATTGATGCGTTGCGTGACGAATGGATGGTTGCGATAAAACCTACTTCGCAAACATCAGCCGGATGGCATCCCAGCCGCGTCCCAAAAACCCCGCCACTTTCACGTCTTCGAGCGCCACCACGGTCACTTCAGACACGGGTTTGCCGTCGCGTGAGAGTTTCATTATCCCTGCTTTCTGGCCGGGTTGCAGTGG
>JANPNJ010000122.1:0-3089 GCA_031427395.1 Burkholderiales bacterium | reverse complement strand
GATTGGCGAAACGAAACACCAGGAGAAACATCATGGCATACAGCACAAAAGTACTCGATCATTATGAAAACCCGCGCAATGTCGGCTCGTTCGGCAAGGACGAAGACGGCGTGGCCACCGGCATGGTGGGCGCACCCGCCTGTGGTGACGTGATGAAGCTGCAAATCAAGGTCGGCGCGGACGGCATCATCCAGGACGCGAAATTCAAGACCTACGGCTGCGGCTCGGCAATTGCCTCGTCGTCACTGGTCACCGAGTGGGTCAAGGGCAAAACCATCGACCAGGCGGCGGAGATCAAAAACACCCAGATCGCCGAAGAGCTGGCGCTGCCGCCGGTGAAAATCCACTGCTCTATACTTGCCGAAGACGCCATCAAGGCGGCGATCGCCGATTACCGCGCCAAACACGTCCTGCCGCTGCAAGACGCGGCCGAATAAAAAGGAAACCGGATATGTCGATCACCCTGACAGAACGCGCCGCGCAACATGTGCAAAATTATCTGGCCAAGCGTGGCAAGGGCATTGGCTTGCGCTTTGGCGTGCGCACCACCGGCTGCTCGGGCATGGCCTACAAGCTCGAATTTGTCGATGCCGCCAATGATGAAGACCAGACCTTTGAGTCCAATGGCGTGAAGGTTTTTGTCGATCCGAAAAGCCTGGTGTACATCGACGGCACCGAGCTCGATTTCGGCCGCGAGGGCTTGAACGAAGGCTTCAAGTTCAACAACCCAAAGGAAAAAAACCAGTGCGGATGCGGTGAGTCGTTCAACGTCTGAGCCATGCAGGAACCGCTTTTTTGCCACTGCCTTTTCCAGGTTCAATGAGTCCTGATTTCACCAAAACCCATTTCGCGCTGTTTGGCCTGCCGCCGTTGTTTTCGGTTGATGCGGCGGTGCTCGACAGCGCCTACCGCGAGGTGCAGCGCGAAGTGCATCCTGATCGCTTCGCCAATGCGCCGGATGTGGAAAAACGTCTCGCCGCGCAGTGGGCAACGCAAGCCAACGAAGCCTATCGCACGCTCAAGTCCCCACTCAACCGCGGGCGCTATTTGCTGAAAATAAACGGCATCGACACCGAGGAAGAACGCAACACCGCCATGCCGCTGGAATTTTTGATGCAGCAAATGCAGTGGCGCGAGGCGGTGGTAGAGGCGAAAGCGGCCAAGGACGAAGACACACTGGCGTCCCTCGCCAAACAAAAACGCGCGGAAGAAAAATCATTGTTTGCCTTGCTGGCCGCGCAACTCACCTCAGCCGCCACCATGATGGAAGCGCGTGAAACTGTTCGCAAACTGCGATTCCTGGAAAAGCTCGGCGAGGAAATTGATCTGGCTTCTGAAGCAATCGAGTCATGAATGTAGGGCACTGACCGGCTCCTTCCCCCGTTGCCGGGGGAAGGGCTAGTCAGTCGAGTGCGCACAAACAAAAACCCCTCCGATGTCTGAAATGAAAATCTAACCCGCATGGCACTCCTGCAAATCTCCGAACCCGGCGAATCAACCGCGCCGCATCAACACCGGCTCGCGGTCGGCATCGACCTGGGCACCACCAATTCACTCGTGGCCACGGTCAAAAGTGGAACGGCGGAAGTATTGATCGGCCATGATGGTGGGAAATTGTTGCCGTCGGTGGTGCGCTATTTTGCCGATGGCTCGTGCGAGGTCGGTGCCAAGCCGAAAGCCGAGCAGGCGGATGACCCCGCCAACACGATTGTGTCGGTGAAACGCTTCATGGGGCGAGGCATGGCCGATGTTGCCAAATACGGTGCCTTGCCTTACCAATTCATCGACGCCCCCGGCATGGTGAAAATCGACACCGTCGCCGGAGTGAAGTCACCCGTGGATATTTCCGCCGAAATATTGAAGGTGCTGCGTGTCCAGGCCGAGGAGGCGCTGGCGGGGGAATTGACCGGTGCCGTGATCACCGTGCCCGCGTATTTCGACGACGCGCAGCGGCAGGCCACCCGCGACGCCGCGCGCCTGGCGGGACTCAAGGTATTGCGCCTCTTGAACGAGCCGACCGCCGCCGCCATTGCCTATGGCCTCGACAACGCCAGTGAAGGCACGTTTGCGGTGTTTGACCTGGGTGGCGGCACCTTTGATATTTCGATATTGAAATTGACACGCGGAGTGTTTGAGGTGCTTGCCACCAATGGTGACGCCGCACTCGGCGGCGATGATTTTGACCAGGCCATCGCCGCACACTGGCGAAAATTGCACAATCTTGCCAGCGCCAACCACAAGGACATGCGGCGGCTGCTGCTGACCGCGCGTGCGGCCAAAGAGGCGCTGACCACCAACAGTGACGCGACCGCCGCCATTCAACTGAGCTACGGCCAGACTTTGAATGTGAAGCTGGCGCGCGCCGAATTCCATGCCATGACCGCGCATCTGGTCGAACGCACCATCACGCCGGTGAAAAAAGCCATGCGCGATGTCAAATTGGCGACGCATGATATAGACGGTGTGGTGATGGTGGGCGGGGCAACGCGCATGTTGCATGTGCAAAATGCGGTGGCAACATTTTTTGGCAAGCCACTGTTGAACAATGTTGACCCGGACAAAGTGGTCGCCCTCGGCGCGGCCATCCAGGCGAATGTTTTGGCAGGCAACAAAACCGGCGAGGACATGTTGCTGCTTGATGTCATTCCGCTTTCCCTCGGGGTCGAGACCATGGGCGGGCTGGCGGAAAAAATCATCCCGCGCAATGCCACCATTCCGGTGGCGCGCGCGCAGGAATTCACCACCTTCAAGGACGGCCAGACCGCCATGACCATCCATGTGGTGCAGGGCGAGCGCGAATTGGTGAAAGATTGCCGGTCACTGGCGCAATTCACGCTGCGCGGCATCCCGCCGATGGTGGCGGGCGCGGCGCGCATCAAGGTATCGTTTCAGGTCGATGCCGATGGCCTGGTCGCGGTCTCCGCCGAAGAATTATTGAGTGGTGTGGCCGCACAAATCGACGTGAAGCCCTCGTATGGACTGACCGACGCCGAGATCACCGCCATGCTGCAAGCGAGCTTCACCTTTGCCGAGGCCGATGCGACTGCCCGCGTGCTGGCCGAGGCCGCCACCGATGCGGTGCGATTGAT
>JANPNJ010000121.1:0-4668 GCA_031427395.1 Burkholderiales bacterium | reverse complement strand
GATGAGTGTCATGTTTGATCGCATGCGTTTTATCGCGGCGCGGCTGGCGATGCGGCGCGAGGCTAAAAAAGTGGACGTGTCGGAGGCGCTCGCCTCTTTCACACCCGAAATGTTGGCCACACTCGAAGAAAAGCTGGATCGTGCGACCATCATCCGTTATGACGCCAACAGCCCGATCATGAAAGAGGGCGACACCGGCATGAGCATGTACGTCATCCTCCGAGGCAGTGTGGTCATTTCGATCAAGGGTGCCATTGTCGAAGTCGCCGGTGTTGGCGCATCCATCGGCGAAATGGCGCTGGTGGATCAATCGCCGCGCGCGGCCACTGCCACCGCCAAAACCGACTGCAAGCTCTTGGCCATCAATCGCAACGCGTTGATGAATCTGGTCAAGACCGAGCCCGCAATCGGCATGGCGCTGATGCGCTCGATGGCTGAGCGCCTGCGGCACATGAATTCATTGCTCGCTTAACCTGCATATTTCACGGGGGCGCGTTCGATAGTGGGTGGATGAGCGAGTAATTTTTCACTCGACTGACCGAGCAATATCGAGATATTGCGAGGGAAGAGAGTGGAAAAGGACCGCTCAGCCGTCCGCTATCGAGCGCGCAGGCCATCACTTTCACGAAGTACAATTTGGATTGGCCGGAAATGTCGGTTGCCAAGAGCGAAGAACCACAGCAAAACGGGCCGACCCGTGAAATATGCAGGTTAACCCACTATTTTTTGCGGCTGGTTTTTTTCGCCCCCGCCTT
Source organism: Burkholderiales bacterium (assembly GCA_031427395.1). GTDB lineage: Bacteria > Pseudomonadota > Gammaproteobacteria > Burkholderiales > Usitatibacteraceae > UKL13-2. The sequence goes on along the minus strand of JANPNJ010000121.1, from coordinate 3,913 downwards.
TGCCCGCAATGCCGCCGCAAAACCACTGTGTGCCCACTCCGTCATCAATGCCGGGCTTTCCAGCGCCTCGTCGGGGCAGCGGTAGTAGTGGATGGCAATCGGTTTGTCGCGGTTCTTGCCCGTGTACATGAACGGCCCTGAGCCCGCCGCGACAAATTGTGCGCGGTTGTCGGCATCGGTTTTCAAATACAACACATCGTCGGCCACCAGACCGAACATGCGTCCGTCTTTGAAAATGCCTGCGCCGCCGAACATGCGTTTTGCCGACACGCCGCCGACGGCTGCCATCAATTCCACGAGATAATCCACATATTCGCTGTGATTTTTCATTTTTTTGACCTTCAATGCCTACACTGATCACCCTCGCCGCCGACCTTGCCGCCGGCAACATATCCTCTGCCGCGCTGACCGAGCAGTGTCTGGCCAATATTGCCAATGAAGCGGGCGAGGGCAGGCGCGCGTTCACCAAAGTCTATACCGCAGAGGCCAGGGCTGCCGCGCGCGCATCGGACGTGGCACGCAAAAATGGCTCTGTGCGCAGTGTGCTTGAAGGCATCCCCATTTCGATCAAGGATTTGTTCGATGTCGCGGGCGAGGTGACGCGCGCAGGGTCGATATTTTTTGACGAGGGCACACCCGCCGCAGTTGATGCGCCAGCCATTGCCAGGCTGCGCGAGGCGGGTGCAGTGTTGATCGGCCGCACCAACATGACCGAATTTGCCTATGGCGCGCACGGCACCAACCAGCATTACGGCACCCCGCTCAACGCCTTTGACCGCGCCGCAAAACGCATTCCCGGCGGCTCCACTTCGGGCGGCGCGGTGAGTGTCACCGACGGCATGGCGGCGGCGACCATCGGTTCGGACACCGGCGGCTCGGTGCGCATTCCGGCGGCGTTGTGTGGGCTGGCGGGCTACAAGCCGACCCAGGCACGCGTACCATTGCAAGGTGCGTTTCCGCTCTCACACACCCGCGACTCCATCGGGCCGCTGGCGGCAAGCGTCGCGTGTTGCGTGCTGCTCGATGCGGCCATGGCGGGCGAGCCGATTGTTTTGCCGCCAGCCGCGAAATTGCGCGGGCTGACCTTTGGCGTGCCGACGACCATCGTCATGGATCACCTGGCACCTGAGGTTGCGCGGGATTTTGGCCGTGCCCTGACCACACTGTCGACTGCCGGTGCCATCATCAAAGAATTTGCGTTCACCGAATTGCAGGATGAGCTGGATGGCAGCCGCGCCGCCAATTTTTCCGGCTATGAGGCCTACCAATTGCACCGTGAACGCCTGGCAAATGAGCTGGACAAATTTGATCCGCGTGTGGCGGTGCGTTTGTTGCTCGGTGCCAATATCAGTGAGGCGGACTATCGCGCACTGGTGGCGCAGCGCCTGCGCCTGATGGCCTCCGCCGACAAAACCACCGCGCGCTTCGATGCGCTGCTGATGCCGACCGTGCCGATCATCGCCCCGGCGTTGGATGAATTGAATAAATCCGACGAAGATTTTTACCGCATCAACACCCTGCTGCTGCGCAACACCGCGCCGTTCAATGTGTTTGACCGCCCGGCGTGGTCATTGCCCTGCCATGTGCAGGGTGAGGCACCGGTCGGGCTGATGGTGGTGGGGGAGACCCATGGCGATGCCAAATTGCAGCGCATTGGTTTGACGGTGGAGGCGGCGCTGCAGTCAACCCGTCAGCCAACACGGCGTTAGCTGTTGGTGCATCAAAACCCGCGGTTCTTTTTCTTGGTTTCCTGGTTGTCTTTGACATCCTGCGCCATTTTCTTTTCGGCTTCGCGTTTGTCCCAACCCATCCATTTGGACAGAAATTCCCACCAGAAAAACAGCAGGGCAAAGGGCAACAGCACATAAAACCACGACCAATTGGCGACCGGCCCGATTTCGGCGATTTTCATGAGCAAAATAATGACAGCGATGGTGGCGAGAAACATGGCAGGCTCCCAGGACGGTGAACAGTTGCAAACGAGCACGATACAGGGTTGCTAAGTTAGCACAATCCGCCGCATCGCACCGATTGCCGTGCCAGGCAAAAAACCGGATAATCCACGTCACATTCCAACTTTTACCACCAACGGACGACCTGAAATGAAACTGACCCAAACCATGCTCCTTGCCCTCGCCGCGACCGCGGCAATGGGTGTTTCCACCGCCACATTGGCGATGGATGAACTCCACAAAAAACACGCCTGCACCGCCTGCCACGCCGATGACAAAAAACTGGTCGGCCCCTCATATAAGGACGTGGCGGAAAAATACGCCAAGGACAAGGATGCGGTGAAAAAATTGACTGAAAAAGTCCGCAAGGGCGGCTCTGGTGTGTGGGGCCCGATACCCATGCCGCCAAACGCCGCCGCCAGCGATGCCGAAGTGGAGAAAATGGTGAAATCCATTTTGGCCATGGCCAAGCCCGCCGCGCCGGCGAAAAAGTAGCACGTTTCCTGCCCTCAAAAAAGCCGACTTCCGTCGGCTTTTTTTGATTGGGTCAATGAACCATAAACGCATTGACAAGCCAATTGGCGTATTCGCATAATGGCGATTGTCCACCCACATCCCGACCACCCCTGGAGACCACCATGAAGTCAACTTATAAAGTCATTTTTGCCACGATGATTGCCGCCGGAATAGTTGGCTGCGGCAAGGAGGCGCCCAAAGTCGCTGCGCCCGCTGCTGAAGCCACAATTAACGTAAAAATCGGCCATGCCGGCCCGCTGACCGGCTCCATCGCCCATCTGGGCAAGGACGATGAAAACGGTGTGGCGCTCGCGGTTGCCCAGACCAACGCCAAAAAAATCAAAATTGACGGCAAAACCCTGGTGCTGCAAATGGTTTCCGAAGACGACCAGGCCGACCCGAAAGTGGGCACGGTGGTCGCGCAAAAAATGGTCGACGCCAAAGTCGCGGCCGTCATCGGCCACCTGAATTCCGGCGTGTCGATTCCGGCTTCCGAAGTGTATGCCAAGGCCGGCATTCCGATGATCTCCGGCTCCGCCACCAATCCGGTCCTGACCGAGCGCGGACTCAAGAACACCTTCCGCACCGTTGGGCGCGATGATCAACAAGGCCCGGCGCTGGCCACCTACATTGCCAGCGAGCTCAAAGCCAAACGTGTGGCCATCGTGCATGACAAAACCGCCTATGGCGAGGGGCTCGCCAAGGAAGTCGAAAAAACCCTGAAAGCCGCCAAGGTCGAGATTGTCGCCAACGAGCAAACCAACGACAAGGAAACCGATTTCAAAGCCATCATGACCAAGGTGAAGGCAAAAAATCCCGACGTGATTTTTCACGGCGGCATGGATGCCACCGGCGGGCCTATGCTCAAACAGGCGCGTGAATTGGGCATCAAGGGCACGTTTGCCTTCGGTGACGGTGCCTGCACCAACGAAATGTTCAAGATGGCCGGCGATGCCGCCAACGGCATGGTGTGCTCGCAGGCAGGCCTGCCAGCTGCCGCCGCGACCAAGGACTTCAACGACGCCTTCAAAGCCAAATATGGTGACGTGAAACAATACGCCCCGTATTTTTACGATGGCACCCTGGCGGTGGTGGCGGCGATGCAAAAAGCCAATTCCGCTGATCCGGCCAAATTCGGCGCGGAGTTGTTCAATGTGAGCTTTGCCGGTGCCACCGGCAAGGTCGAATTTGATGCCAAGGGTGACCGCAAGGACGCCGAAATCACCATTTTCCTCGGCAAGGGCGGAGCCATTGCACCGGTTTCGATCATCAAAAACGGCGTCGCCAGCAAATTTGAAATGGCCGCACCGGCTCCTGCCGCCGCCCCGGCTGCTGCGCCAGCCTCCAAGCCCGCAGAAGCGCCAAAAAAATAATTTTCACCGCACAACAAAACGGCACCGGTCACGGTGCCGTTTTTGTTTGCGCCATGCCTATTGGCGCGCATC
>JANPNJ010000120.1:0-5423 GCA_031427395.1 Burkholderiales bacterium | reverse complement strand
TCGGTCATCACGGAAATATTCGGGCCGTCCGCTTCCCAGCGCATATCAATTTGTTTTGACATGCGTGTCAGGATTTGACGAATCGATTGGTCAATGGCGTTCAATGTCACGCGGCCTTCAATGCCGGAATGAATGTCAATGTTTGTCCCGGTGTCGCGCGCCATTGCCAGCAAAATATCGCGCGCGGGCACGTCAATGACAGTCACGGAATAGCGTTTTTCTTCGATGGCCGGCTTGGGCGGAGGCGGAATCGGCACCTGACGAACTGTTGGCGGCGCAGACTGTGCCACGAGGGCGGCGTTGGCTGTTGTCGTGCTGGTGCGGGCATGGTTGTCAATCCTGGCAACCGGCGTTGTGCCACAGCCGGTGAGCATCAGGGCGGCACTGGCGGCGGATACAAATTGCAATCGAAAATCTAATGGGCGCAAAAGTAAGCTCTCTTTGGTTTGCGCACAATGTGACACGCCCGGAATGCCAGGAGCGTACAGCCTTGGTCATAGCGCTGTTTCGTCAATTCTGCGAAATGTTGTTTTTGTCTGCCTTGCCATGTCTTTATAAGCGGATTAGCCAATAAAAGCAATGGGTTGGGGATGAAAGCAAAAAATAACCTGAGGATTGACGCAAAATTGTCAAGGCTTGGCACGCATATCGTCCCGAATAGCCTGAAATGAACGGACATAAGGGCGAAATTTGGTCACTTTGGCCGGGAGCCCGATGAGTTCGGCGCTGGCTTCATTGCGCTCGGCGTAATTTCCGTAGAGTACGCTGACCCGCGGGTTTTCATCGGTGCCGGAATAAAACAGCATGATGCGATCCGCGTTAAGCTCTCGACTGGCGGCGCGCAGAAAAATTTCGATGGCATTGCGCTCAAGTTTGTTGGCGCTCATCAATTGAATTGAAAACCGTTCTTTCGGCAATTTTGCCAAGCGCGCCATGTCGGCAGCGGTTCTGCGCCCGAGCCAGTCATCGGCAGATTCGGCTTTGGTGGTAGGAACCTGTTCCGGCTGTGCGGACGCGCTTTTTTCGTCAGGGGCTTGCTGCGCCGCAGGCGGGGCGGCTGTCTTGGGAATGGATTGTGGTTCCGCCATAGGCGGGAGTGCGATGACTGGAGCCGCAGCCAGTTTGGGTGCCGGCATGGCGGTGAGTGGGGTGTCGGGCGCGGTGGCGCGACCAGAGAGAAAACCGATCACCACGCCAGCCATAAGTGCGGCGGTGATCGCCAGCCAGTACGAGCCGCGTTTTTTGTTTTGTTCCGGTGCCACGATTTGGGTATCGGCGATGGCTGCCCGCACCAGGTCGGGGGTGATGCTGTGGGTGCCTACGGCAAAGGCCGCAAGCAGGGTCTTGTCACAATAAATATTGATGCGCCGCGTCAGACCTTCGGATGCCTCGGCAATCAGCTTCAGTGAATCCGCGGCAAACAAATCCGGACCTTTGTAGCCGGCCGCGCGCATCCGGAAATCAACATACATTTTGATGTCGCGGGGCGGCAGCGGTTTGAGACTGAAGCTGTGGGTAATGCGCTCGCGCAATTGGCGCATGTTCTGCAATGCCAGGTGCTCGTCCAGCTCGGGCTGGCCGAACAACACGATTTGCATGAGTTTGAAATGGCTGGTTTCCAGATTGGACAGGAGGCGGATTTCCTCCAGTGTATTCAGTGGCATCGCGTGTGCCTCGTCGATCAGCGCCACCACTTGCCGTCCCTCGGCGTGGATGGCTATCAATTTTTCCTGCAGGGCGCGGATCAGCTTGGTGGTTGACATGCCGTGTGTTTCGAGATGCAGGTCACCGGCAATGGTGGCGAGCATTTCGTCCCGCGACAACGACGGCACCGCCAAATAGATGGTCTCCACTGTCTTTGGCAGGCGTTCCATCAACACCCGGCAAAGCATGGTTTTGCCGGAACCCACCTCGCCGGTCACTTTGACAATGCCTTCCCCGCTGGTGATCGAGTAGAGCAACGCTTCCAATGTTTCGCCACGATTGGCGCCCGAGAAAAAAAACTCGGTATGCGGTGTGATTTTGAACGGAGCCTCTATGAGTCCAAAGTGTTCGAGATACATCGTCATATGGGTGGAGGCCTGTTTACGGAAAGAAAATCAATGTCCAAGCAGGCAGTCACGCTGCAGGAATTTCGGTCGGCATGTCCGGCGCGGCAAGTTTATCACTTGAATTTTTCGTGCCGCCAGGGCGCAGGGCATCCATTCGGCTGTAAAGCGTGGTGCGGGAAAGGCCAAGGATACGGGCCGCCTGGGACATGTTGCCATTGGCAATATCAATCGCCGCGTCAATATATTCAAGTTCGACCTGGGCAAGTTTGGTGTCCAATCTGAAAAGCGCACTGGCGGTGATTTCGGCGCGTGCACTGCCACTGCCAGGCATGGCATCCGCGCTGCCCGGTTCAGGCACGGCGATTTCAAACTCCTCGATGAGTTGTGCGGCGGTCACTTCATAGCCGGCATACTTGGCGATCAGCCGAATCACGATGTTTTTGAGTTCGCGGACATTGCCCGGAAAATGGTAATCCAGCCATGCCTGGCGCGCGGCAGCGTCCAGCGTGAAAACCTGGGTTGCATGCTGCAGGGCGTAGCGCTGGGAAAAATTTTCCATCAACCGCAACCGGTCATTGCCCATGTCCTTGAGCGGGGGGACATCGATGGATAACACCGACAAACGGTGGAACAAGTCCGCGCGAAACCGTCCCGCCTTGATTTCCGCGCGCAGATCCCGGTTGGTGGCCGCGACTATGCGTGCCTTTGACTGTCTGGCTGTTGTCTCGCCAACCCGCTGAAACTCGCCGTTTTCCAGAACCCGCAACAGTTTTGGTTGCAGTTCCAGTGGCAGCTCGCCTATTTCATCCAGGAACAGGGTGCCTTCACCCGCGTCTTCAAAGTAGCCTGATTTCGCGCCGCTTGCGCCGGTGAACGCGCCCTTGGCGTGGCCAAACAATGTTGCTTCCACCAGATTTGCCGAAATTGCCGCGCAATTCAGTGCCAAAAAAGGCAGGGCAGCGCGCGGGCTCAGATGATGCAGCGCCGCCGCCACCCGCTCCTTGCCGCTGCCGGACGGTCCTTCAATCAATGCCGGAAACACCGACGATGCGTATTGGTCGATCTGGCTTTTGAGCCTGCGCATTGGCGGGCTTTCGCCAATCAATCCGGGCACCTCATCCGTGCCGCCCGGCACGGATGGCGGCTCACTGGACAATTGCTGCAATAGCAGCGCGCGCAATCTGCCGGGCTCACACGGTTTGGGGATCATGTCGGCCGCACCCAGTGCGCGCGCACGCCTGGCATTGGATTGCTCGTTTTGTCCGGACAGTACAAGAATGCGGATGGTCGGTGACCAGGCAAGCAAATCACCCACCAGCCGAAAGCCTTCGGTGGGCAGATCCGGCAGTGGTGGCAGCCCCAGATCAATCAAGGCCAACTGCGGCGAAAATTCACCATTTCTGAGCAACGCCACGGCATCAGGCCGTGTTTCGCATGCCCTGACATCAAAATCATCCCCCAGGACGTAGGATAGGGTGTCACGGATCAGCGGGTCGTCATCGACAATCAGCAGCATCGGCTTTTTGGCGGGCCGGGTCATGGCGAACCATTCGGATAAATTTGTCGCGGCGGCATATAAAAATCGGTGACGTATGTCATAGCTTTTGATTATAGGGTGTGGGGAACGCGTGATTGCTGGCAAAGCCGAAATCCCGTGGCTGACTTGTGATGGTGAAAATCGGGTGCTGGCAGCAATTTTTTCAGCGGCGGAATGCGCAAAGACCTGTGTAAAATGGCTGCTTCGACTGTTGCTTGCCAAAGGCCGGATTGCATTCGATGACCGTTGGTTCAATGAAACCAACCGACACGGCCAGGTTGCGAGGCAGTGTGCCATAGGCACCGCCGGGTCTTGTTCCGGCAGTGCCTGGATATTACTTGTGAACCCGTCAAATTCGACTGCTGCGTCGTCATCCCCCAACTTTGTCGAAATCGACAACGTTAACTTTGCCTATGGCAAACGGCCGATATTGAAGGGCATCTCGCTGAATGTGCCCAAGGGCAAGGTCATTGCCATCATGGGTGGCTCGGGCTGCGGAAAAACCACCCTGTTGCAACTTATCGGTGGACAGCTCAAGGCGTCGTCGGGTCGTGTCGTGGTGAATGGCCAGGACATAGCCACGCTGGACCGGGAGGGGTTGTATGCCCTTCGCCGCAAGATGGGCATGTTGTTCCAGTTCGGCGCGCTTTTTACCGACATGTCGGTGTTCGACAATATCGCATTCCAGATTCGTGAACACGCGGATCTGCCGGAGGACATGATCCACGACCTGGTTTTGATGAAGCTCCACGCCGTGGGCTTGCGCGGCACCGCCCATTTGTCGCCTTCCGAGCTTTCCGGCGGCATGGCGCGCCGGGTTGCCCTTGCGCGGGCGGTGGCACTCGACCCTGAACTGATCATGTACGACGAGCCGTTTGCCGGGCTGGATCCGATTTCCCTGGCGGTGGTGGGCAAGACCATCCGCCGTCTCAACGACGCATTGGGGGCAACATCAATCGTGGTCACCCATGACATCATGGAGTCCTTGCAGATTGTTGACTATCTTTACTTCATCTCCGACGGGCAAATTGTCGGCCACGGCACGCCTGACGAAATTCGCGCTTCAACGGAGCCGTTCATCAAACAATTTGTGCATGCCGAGCTCGACGGTCCGGTGCCGTTTCACTATCCGGCCGCCAATTACGCTGATGAGCTGGGTATCGCGCGTGCCGCAAAACAACCGTTGGAAAAGCGGGTGTCGCCGTGATCCGTGAAATCCGGAATATCGGCGCGCGCGGCATCGACTCGGTATGGCGTATCGGCGCGATGGGGCGTTTTTTTCTGCTGGTGCTGACACATTCGGGCATGAGTTTCCGCCGCATCGGCCTGACCATCCGCGAAATTTACTTTTCCGGTGTGATGTCGTTGGTGATTATCATGGTGTCCGGCCTGTTTGTCGGCATGGTGCTGGGTTTGCAGGGGTTTGAAACACTGCAAAAATATGGTGCACAGGAAACCATGGGTGTGCTGGTTGCGCTTTCGCTGGTGCGGGAGCTGGGGCCGGTGGTGACAGGCCTCTTGTTTGCCAGCCGCGCCGGCTCGGCCATCACCGCCGAAATCGGCCTGATGAAAGCCACCGAACAACTCAAGGCGATGGACATGATGGCGGTGGACCCGGTGGCGCGGGTGGTGGCACCACGTTTCTGGGCAGGGGTAGTGTCGCTGCCGCTGCTGGCGCTGATGTTTTCGGCGATGGGCATTTTTGGCGGCTATATCGTTGCGGTTGCCTATGTCGGCACGGACGCCGGAGTTTTTTGGTCGAACATGCAGGCGGCGGTGGATTTCCGCTACGACATCTGGAACGGCATCATCAAGTCCATCGCCTTTGGCTTTGC
>JANPNJ010000119.1:0-1911 GCA_031427395.1 Burkholderiales bacterium | reverse complement strand
CATCAACGCGTCATTAGAGAGGATTTATATGCAGAACATCAAACAACGCGCCTTGGTTGCGGCATTGGCCGCCATCGGCGTCGCCACTGTCGGCTTGGCTCACGCGCAAACCGCACCAGCCAAAGTTGAAAAAATTGAAGTGACAGGTTCAAACATCAAACGGGTTGATGCCGAAACTGCCTCACCGATCCAAATCATCACCCAGGATGAAATTCGCCGCTCCGGCAAACAAACCGTCACCGAATTATTGCGCGAGTTGCCCATCAACGCCGCCGGCGGATTGACCGAACTCACCGGCGCGGGAAGCTTTTCGGCGGGTGCCGCCTCCGCTTCGTTGCGCGGTTTGGGCTCTACCGCAACACTGGTGCTGCTTAACGGTCGCCGCATCGCCCCTTACGGCTTGGCTGATCCAAACTTTGGCCAATCTGGCGTGGTCAACCTCAACGCCATCCCGGTTGACGTGATTGAGCGTATCGAAATTCTCAAAGACGGCGCATCCGCCATCTATGGCTCCGAGGCTGTGGCAGGGGTAATCAATATTATCCTGCGCAAAGATTACAAAGGTGGCCAGGTCGGCGTCAATGCCGCCACCAACAACAAGGGTTTGTACGACACCCGATCCGTTGTGGCGACGGTCGGTTTTGGTGATCTCGCCAAGAACCGTTACAACGCCTTTGTCAATTTCGAAGGCTATCGCCAGGATCCGGTGCGTTTTGTTGAAGTTCAGGACTTCCTCAACCGCCAGCAATTCCGCGACGTTTATCTGACCGGTGTGCAGAATTCCGCGTTCAGCCCGTTCCTGACCTACATCTCGAACGCGGCTGGAGCAACTGCTCCGACAGCGGGTGCCGCCTGCCCGGCGGCAAATAACATCAGTTCCCAGACTTTCCTCGGCGTCGCCGGCACGATGTGCCTCTATGACAACGTGTCCCGTTCGGAAATTGTGCCAAAAGTCGAGCGCACCAGCGTGTTTGCACGTGGAACGATTGATGTTTCCGCCACCACCCAGATCTACGCTGAAGGCAGCTATGTGAAAAATTCAGCTTATTTTACGGGCTTTCCCCAGGCTGTCGGCCAAGGTACAGGTGCCACCTTCAACCCCAGCACCGGTCGCCTCAATCCCGCCCCCACCCAGCTTGCGATTGGCCATCCGAACAACCCGTTTGCCCGCTTGACATCAACACGCGCTCGGATGGACGCCGTTGGCCCGCAAGACAATGAAGTTATCAGCGAAACCACCCGTGGCGTGGTGGGCATCAAAACCACCCTTGGGCGTTTCGACTTTGAATCCGGCCTGTTGTTTAACCGCAATGAGCAGGAGAACCTCAACCACAACGCCATCCGCTATGACCGATTGGTGCAGGCGTTTGGCTTTACCGTGGTGCCGAACGCGGTGGGCAATCCCACCCTGGTCGCCAACCCGGCTGGCGGCTTCTACAACTGGGCGGCACCGAATTCGGGCACCATCACAGCGGATTCGATTCGCATCAATGCAAAGGATTTGGCGTCATCCAAATTCACTGTTTGGGACGCCAAAATAACGGGCGAAGTCGGCCAGATGGCCGGCGGCACGGTGGGCATGGCGGCTGGCGTGGAATACCGCAAGGAAACCCGCACGGTGCGTCCTGATGCCGAAAAAATTCGCGGCAATATTTTTGGTCGCGGTGTCGCCTCGGTTGATGGCGAGCGCACGGTCTCCACAGTGTTTGGTGAATTGGTGATGCCGGTATTCAAAAACGTCGAAGTCCAGGCAGCCGCGCGTTATGACCGCTACTCGGACTACGGCAGCTCGTTAACACCAAAGCTGGCCGCATCATGGGCACCCCTGTCAAACCTGAAGGTTCGCGGCAGTTTTGCGCGTGGCTTCCGTGCTCCGTCGTTGACCGAAATTACCCGCTCATCGACATCCGG
>JANPNJ010000118.1:0-3809 GCA_031427395.1 Burkholderiales bacterium | reverse complement strand
ATTAGTGTGGTGAGCATCCTGATCGCCATCATTGTCACCCATCAGTTGATCACCTTTCTGGGTCGCGCCGCCACGGGCGCGGTGGAGCCGGAGGCGGTGCTGGCGCTGATTGGCTTTGCCCTGCTGGCCTATCTGCCCGTGCTGCTGGCGTTGGGCTTGTTTGTGTCGGTGTTGGTGGCGCTGTCGCGCAGCTACCGAGAGAGCGAGATGGCGGTGTGGTTTTCGTCCGGCTTGTCCATTGTTGCCTGGATTCGGCCGGTGTTGACATTCGGTGTGCCGATTGTGCTGGTGACCTGCCTGCTCAGCACAGTACTGACCCCATGGGCGTTCCGTGAAAGCGCCCAGTACCAACGCATTTTGCGCAACAAGGACGATGTGGCCCGCATCGCGCCGGGAAGTTTTATCGAGGCACGCGGTGCCAACCGGGTGTTTTTTGTGGATAACACCTCGACCGGCGCAACCGCCATCAACAATGTTTTTGTCCAATACAACCAAAACAATCGATTTGGGGTGGTGGTCGCGGAAAAGGGTGCCACCGAAATTGCCGCCAACGGCGATAAATTTCTGGTGTTGACCAACGGCCGGCGCTACGAAGGCACGCCCGGCGCGCTGGACTTCCGCATCATCGACTTCACCACACAAAAGCTGCGAGTTGAAGCCAAGCAGTTGGGGACGGAAACGCCCAACAGCAAGCAACTTTCCACCTGGGCGCTGTTCACCGAGCCGACCCCCGAACGCATCGCCGAATTGCATTGGCGGCTGGCTCTGCCGATCGCCGCCATGGTGCTGGCGCTGATGGCCATACCACTGTCTTTTGTGAATCCGCGATCCGGCACCTCCTGGAACAGTGTGCTGGCGGTCGTCGTGTTTTTTCTCTACTACAACACCTTGTCGATATTTCAGGGCTGGACCGCGCAGGGGCGGATTCCGGGCTGGATTGGCCTGACGCCGGTGCATGTCGGCATGGTGCTGATCGTCGCCGCGTTGTTTTTCAAACAGTTGTTTGGTTTTCGCTGGTTGATATTGGCGAAAAAGTAGATGGGTGGCAGTTACACAGTCGTCAGGAATAAGGTGACAAATCGCAATCAACTACCGTCATTCCCGCGAAGGCGGGAATCCAAGTTGAACTACCTGTGTACACGCAAAATTAGTTTCCCGCCTTCGCGGGAATGACGGCAATTTGTTGCCTTAATTTCTGACGGCTGAGTAATTTGGCAAAAGCTGAGTCGGTCAGTTAAAATAGCAGGCTTGGAAATTCCGCAGCATTTGGAGAGGTGGATGAGTGGCCTCGTAGTCCGGTCACACGCCGCGGCGGTTGATATACAGAAATTCCAGCAAGAATTTGGAGAGGTGGATGAGTGGTTTAAGTCACACGCCTGGAAAGCGTGCGTAGGTTCATAGCCTACCGCGGGTTCGAATCCCGCCTTCTCCGCCAAACAAACAAAGCCCCGCAAGGGGCTTTTTTGTTGGCAAAACGGCAACACCCAATCAGGCCGCGCCTGGCCCTGCCAGCGCCTGCACCGCTTCATTGGCGTGCAGGAATATTTTCCCGGGTGCCAGCCCGGAAATAAATGCGGTATGGCGCAGTGTGTCCATCACTGGCCCTTTTACTTCGGTCAAATGCAGCGTGATTCCAGCGTTGCCCAGATCATGGGCGAAGGTTTCCAACGCCTCCAGCGCCGTGCTGTCCACATGGTTGACGGCACCAAACAGCAGCACAACATGGCGAACATTTTTGTCATCGTTGACCGCTTGCATCAACACGTCTTGGACTTTTCCGGCATTGGCAAACGTCAGGCTCTCATCGATGCGAAAAAAGCGGGCATTGGGCCACGTCTCGACGGTGTGCCGGTTGATGTTGCGAAAGTGTTCGGTTCCCGCCACCCGGCCGACTTCGGCGATATGGGTGTGCTGCGCACGCCACAAAAACATGGCGATGGAGGCGGCCACGCCGAGGATCAATCCTGTTTCCACGCCGGAAAAAATGACCGCGGCGGCCGTCATCAAAAAGACCCAGCCGTCACCATGGTCGAAGCGCCAGATTGATTTCAGTTGCCGCCAGTCCACCAGCGGTGCCACCGCCACGATGATGATGGCCGCGAGTGTTGTTTTGGGGATATAGGCAAACAGAGGCGCCAGAAATACGAGTGCGGCGGCAACCAGCAGTGCGCTGATGACCGATGCCAGTTGCGTGCTTGCGCCGGCTGCGGCATTGACCATGGTGCGGCTGAAGCCGCCCGCCACCGGCATGGCACCAAACACACCGGCGGCGGCATTGGCTGCGCCGAGCGCAAACAGTTCATGGTTTGGCAGGATGATTTCCCGGCGGCGGCTGGCAAGTGATTTGGCGATGGCGACACTCTCGACATAACCAATCAGGCTGATGGCCAGCGCCGCCGGCAGCAAGGCCAGCCAATCCGCGCTTTGCAGAAAAGAAAAATCCGCGTGCGGCAGCCCAGCGGCAATCGTGCCCACCTGCGCCACCTGTTGCCGCCAGTCAAATAAATAAACCCAAAAGATGGCCAGTCCTATGACTGCCAGCGGCACACTTTTGCCAAGCAGAATGCGCACCACCGGGGACAGGGGGCGGCGCTCAAGCCAGCGTGAAAACGGCGCACCCAGCGCCAGCAGGGCAATCATGCTGGTCAATCCTGTCAGCAGGGTCGGCCACTGCAAGCCCGACAGTCCTTGGATGATTGCCCAGTATCCCTGCCAGCCACCGAGCTCGCGCGGGCCGGAAAATCCGGCGAGCGGCGGAATCTGGCTGAATATGATGAGGATGGCCACGCCCGCCGTGAAGCCGGTCAATACCGGATGGCTCAGCAGTGACACAATCCAGCCCAGCCGCAATGCCGCCAGCACAAAAAATATCGCCGCGCATTCGATGGCCAGCACCGTGGCATTGACACTCTGGCTGCTGGTCAGGCTGGTTGATGCCAACGCACCCGCGACCATGATGGCCGCCACCGATACCGGGCCCACCGACAGGATACGGCTTGATCCGAACAGGGCATAAGCGATGGGGCCGACCACCGCGGCGTAAAGTCCGGCTTGCGGCGGCAGGCCTGCCAGCAAGGCAAATGCCACGCCTTGCGGCACCAGCAGGATGCTGGTGACCATGCCTGCGATGACATCGGCCGCCAAACCGGCACGGCCGGCATGGCGCATGGATTCAAACAATGGTATCCAGTGGCGTGGTGGTTTCATTGCCAACCTGTGTGTCGGGAAACAGGTTGGCGTATTTTGTTTTTGGGTGATTTCATCTTGAATAAAATGGCGACAGCAACGGTCATCATAGACTTTTCATCCCGGTGGCGTCAATAAACAGGCATTGCCAATCTTGACGTTTACTTAACCATTGGCCGACAAATCAAGGGTATATTTCCGTCTAACATGCGACGGCATGCATGCCGGATCATGGCCATTCTTCGCCGCCAAAGCTGGCGCGTATTCGCAAACTGATATGTCGAAATCCCCATCATTTTTACCCCCCCATGCGCACATTGAAAACTCCACTGATGGCGACCGGATTCGTTATGGCGGTGGTGATGATATTGGTGGTGGCATGGCTGGAAGCGCGCAATGCCAGCCGCATGCAGCAAGCTGCGGATTGGGTTGCCCACCTCCCATGAGGCCGTGGACACGCAACTGAACAACAACGGAAAAGTGAATGGCGCCGACCCAACCAGGCTGTGGTCCGGCCGCGCCCCGGTGTTGGTGGCCGATGACAATCCCATCAATCGTATTTTGATCGAGCGCCAACTGGCCTCACTTGGGCTCAAAGCGCAGCTCGCCGAGGACGGCACCGC
>JANPNJ010000117.1:0-2284 GCA_031427395.1 Burkholderiales bacterium | reverse complement strand
AATGTGGATGTGCCGTTGCTGGTGGTCGGCAACAATGCTGCGCACGGGGCGGGTTCCGAATTTCATGGTGAGAGTATTCCACAGGCTTGTGGTTTGCGCAGGGCGGGGTGATTTTTTTGAAATATGAATGACATAGTCAAGGGTGGGCGCAGCCCACGCGTGCAGTGATGGTGGGTTTCACCCACCCTACAGCATGCTGTCGATGAATCCCGTATAAAACCCCGCCCGCCATGCGGTATAATTCCAATTTCCAACGCATCCCTTCCCGGGAGCCTGACCATGACACAATACATATTCGTCACGGGTGGTGTGGTTCCTCACTAGGGAAGGGCATCGCCGCCGCCTCCCTCGCCGCCATTCTTGAATCCCGCGGCATCAAAGTCTCGATGATGAAGCTGGATCCGTATATCAACGTTGATCCCGGCACCATGTCGCCTTTCCAGCACGGCGAGGTGTTTGTCACCGAGGACGGCGCCGAAACCGATCTCGACCTTGGCCATTACGAGCGGTTTGTCTCGACCAGGATGAAAAAGGCAAACAACTTCACCACCGGCCAGATTTACGAGCGGGTCATCAACAAAGAGCGGCGCGGCGATTATCTTGGCGCAACCGTGCAGGTGATTCCGCACATCACCGATGAAATAAAATCGTCCATCATGGCCGGCACGGCCGACGCCGATGTCGGCATCATCGAAATCGGCGGCACGGTGGGTGACATCGAGTCGTTGCCGTTTCTCGAAGCCATTCGCCAGATGGGGCTCGAGCAAGGCCGCGACAACACCTGCTACATCCATTTGACACTGGTGCCGTATTTGCCGGCGGTCGGTGAGATCAAGACCAAGCCCACGCAGCACAGCGTCAAGGAATTGCGCCAGATCGGCATTCAGCCGGATGTGGTGATGTGCCGCAGTGACCGGCCGCTGCCGGATGAGGAGCGCCGCAAAATCGCGCTGTTCACCAATGTGGACAAGGGCTCGGTCATTTCCTGTTATGACGCGACCTCGATCTACAAAATCCCGAAAATGCTGCACAAGCAGGGGCTCGACGAAATCGTCTGCCGCAAATTGCACCTGACACCGAACCCCGCCGATCTCACCAAGTGGGACAACATTGTTGATGCGCTGGAAAACCCAAGCGCCGAAATCGATTTGGCGATGGTCGGCAAATATGTTGATCTGGCCGACTCCTACAAATCCTTGTCGGAGGCGCTGATCCACGCCGGCATCCACACCCGCACCCGTGTCAACATCCACTACCTTGATTCTGAAGTCATCGAACAAGGCGGCATCGCCGAGCTGGCACGCATGGACGCGATTTTGGTGCCGGGTGGCTTTGGCAAACGCGGCACCGAAGGCAAAATCGCCGCCGTGAAATTCGCCCGCGAAAACAAAATTCCGTACCTCGGCATTTGTCTGGGCATGCAGATTGCCACCATCGAATTCGCCCGCAACGTGGTCGGGCTCGCCGGTGCCAACTCCACCGAATTTGACGCCGACACCCCGCACCCGGTGGTCGCCCTCATCACCGAGTGGCAAAACCACGACGGCCAGATCGAGCGCCGCGATGCCAGCTCGAAAATGGGCGGCACCATGCGCCTCGGCGCGCAGCCTTGCACCGTGCGCCCCGGCACCCTGGCCGAGCGCATTTACCAAAGCACCACGGTCAGCGAACGCCATCGCCATCGTTATGAAGTGAACAATCATTACGTGCCAAGGCTGGAAGCGGCCGGGCTGGTGGTTTCGGCGCGCACCAATGCGGAATCATTGACCGAAATGGTCGAGCTTGATTTTGGCAAATACGGCCACCCGTGGTTTTACGGCTGCCAGTTCCACCCCGAATTCACCTCCACGCCGCGCGACGGCCATCCGCTGTTTATTTCGTATGTGAAAGCGGCGCTGGCACAACGCAATAAAACCCACGGCGAGGCGGGCTTGCGGGTGGTGCAGGGCGCAAAAACTGCGTAACGAATATTGAAAGCAACGAAATGAAACTATGCGGTTTTGAAGTTGGCCTTGAACACCCGTTTTTTTTGATCGCCGGCCCCTGTGTGGTCGAGTCCGAACAATTACAAATCGATGTCGCCGGACAGTTGAAGGAGATGACGGCGGAATTGAAGATTCCGTTTATTTTCAAGTCCAGCTACGACAAGGCCAACCGCTCCTCCGGAAAATCGTTTCGCGGGCCGGGCATGGACGAGGGGCTGCGCATACTCGGGGAAGTCAAAAAACAACTCGGCGTGCCGGTGTTGACGGACGTACACAACATCGAGGACATCAAAACTGTC
>JANPNJ010000116.1:0-6569 GCA_031427395.1 Burkholderiales bacterium | reverse complement strand
GGCAAGTGTGCGGCGGCGCACTGCCTCGGGCTGTTCGTGCAGCAGAAAAAATATCACGGTTTGGTCGTAGCGTGCATCGGCAAAACCGAGTGCGGCGGAATCGCGCAGCCAGGCCGTGACGGGTGCGGCGGGGGTTATTTTTTTGCCGAGGTTTTCCAGTTGCAGCGGCAGCACATCCACCACATCCAGATGCCCGCCAGGCGCAATGCGCGCAGCCAGCCGTGGCGAAAAATCGCCATAGACACAGGCCACTTGCAACGTTCGTCCGCTGACCGATGCGCCCAACGCATCGAGCGCCTTGTCCCGCAGCCGTGAAAAATTGCCAAACAGGATGGCGTTGACCAGCCATTGCCGCTCAAACAAGCGAATGGCCTGCGGATGCACATACGCCCACCAGTAGGTCTCGTGCAGGTAATCCGGGATGCGGACAGGCTGGTGGACAGGCAGGCATTCATCAACGGCAACAGTCATGGCTTAGCCTTTCATGGCAACACAATGGAATTGCAATCAAACACCAATCAATGCGACTGCAGCCGCCAGCGTCCCCGCCACCGCCGCGCCGTAACAAACCAGTTTTGCGGCAAGCCCCGCGTGAATCCCCAGATCATGCAGCGTATGAAAAATGCGGTGGGCGCTATGCCACAGAAACAGGCTGATGACAATGAACAAGAAGCCCTTGGCCGGCCAGGTGGATGCCCATGACATCACCCGCTCATAGTCCAGCATGCCGCGCGGCAACAGCCAGCCGGTTGGGGCGGCAATGCCGGTGATGAACACCAGCACCGCGCCGATCAACGCCGCCAACATGCCGCCTGCACCAAACAGCAGCCAGAAAATTGGGGCGTGGGAACGCTTCATTTGGCGAGCCACGCAATGACGACAAACACACCGAGGCTGGCGATCACGAATGATGCCAGCCCGGCAAGCGTGATGAATTGCCCCGACAGCCGTTTGCCACCCACCATGATGGGCGGCAGCGTGCGCGGCATGATATGGAACCATGTCCAGGTGTGGTACAAAAACGCGATCAATATGCCGACATGCAATATCACCGAAACGGGGCTGGCGAGCACCGCCACCCAACCATTCCACGCCGCCTCCCCTCCAGCCAGTTGCACCACGCTGATGAGCAGGATCAATGCGTAAAGTGCCACAAAAATCGCGGTGGCCTCGTGGATCATGTACTCGACAAAATACGGATTGCGCCGCCACCAGCCGGCCATGGGACGTGTAAACGGACGGCGCGCGCTCATTTTCCCGAACCCTTTGGCGCGACAAACCGCAAAAAATAATCCTTGGCGCTGTCCATTTTGTTGATGTTGACGGCGTTGGCCGGGTCCACATTTTTCGGACAGACTTCGGAGCAATAGCCGACCGCCGTGCAGTTGAACACGCCTTCCTCGGCATGCACAACCGGCATGCGCTCGGACGCGCCCGCATCACGCGAATCAAGGTTGTAGCGGTGCAAGAGCGCCATGGCACCAGGACCGATGAATTTTGAATTGAGCCCGTATTGCGGACAGGCGGCGTAACACAGGAGACAGTTGATGCAGTCGCTGAATTGCTCGAACAATTTCAGCTCGGCGGGGGTTTGCAGGTTCTCCCCCTTGTTCAGCGGACGAGGTTCGTTGGCAATGATGTAGGGCTTGATGCTCTCCAGTTTTTGCATGAAATCATCCATGACAATCACCAGATCACGCTCAACCGGAAAATGTGCCAGCGCCTCGATATTGACCTCGCCCGGCCAGTAGTCGCGCAGGAAAGTGTGGCAGGCGAGCTTGGGCACGCCATCGATCATCATGCCGCAACTGCCGCAGATGGCCATGCGGCACGACCAGCGGAATGACAGCGTGCCGTCCAGCTCGTCCTTGATGTAATGCAGAGCCTGCAACACCGACATGTCATCGGTGAATGGCACCGCATAAGTCTGGTGATACGGTTGTTCCTCGTCCTCGGGAACATATCGCAGCACATTGACCATAATGGTTCGGGTGTTGGCGCTCATGCCGTTTCCCCAGGTGTGGTTTCCTTCAATGCGGATTCGGCCAATCCCCCATACACCCGCGCAGCCGGTGGGGAGCGGGTGATTTTCACTGGTTGCATGGTCAGTTGCGGTGCGCCGCTGCCGGAAAAAACCGCCAGGGTGTGTTTGAGAAAACGACTGTCGTCGCGCTGGTTATACCTATCCAGGCGTTGGTGCGCGCCACGCGATTCGCGCCGGTTCAATGCCGAACACGCCATGGCCTCGGCGACATCAAGCTGGTAGCCCAGTTCAAGTGCCAGCAGCCATTCGGTGTTGAACACACTGGATTTGTCGCTGACGTTGACATGGGTGACACGCTCGCGCAATTCGGCGAGCTTGTCGCAGGTGGCCTGCATTTCACCCTCGGTGCGGTAAATGCCGCAGCCGCGCTCCATGCTTTCCGCCATTTCGCGCCTGAGTCTGGCGATGCTCTCGTAGCCGTTGGTTTTTCGCACCACAGAGAGCGCACGTTGTGCGGCCATCTCCGCCTGCTTGCGCAGCATCGATGAGTGGGTCGGTGCCACCGAGCGTGCAAAGCGCGCCGCCGACTCCCCCGCAACCTTGCCAAACACACACAATTCGGCGAGTGAATTGGAACCCAGCCGGTTGGCACCGTGGATGCCGATGCTCGAACATTCGCCAACCGCATATAGCCCCGGCAACGGGGTCGCGCAGTGCCCGTCCACCAGTATCCCGCCCATGGTGTAGTGCACCGCCGGACGCACCGGTATGGGCGTGAGGGCCGGATCAATGCCCAAAAATTGTTCCGCCATTTCATATATCTGCGGCAGCCGTTCGCGCAGCTTTTGTTCGCCCAGGTGGCGCAAATCCAGATGCACATGCGCACCTTGCGCGCCCTCGATGGTGCGACCCTTTTGCTGCTCATGCCAGAACGCCTGGCTCAAGCGATCCCTCGGCCCCAATTCCATCGCCTTGTTGCGCGGCATGGGTTCGGCCGGGCCCAAACCATAATCCTGCAAATAACGGTAACCATCCTTGTTGATGAGAAAGCCGCCCTCGCCCCGGCAGGCTTCGGTGAACAACAAACCGGAGCCCGGCATGCAAGTCGGGTGGTATTGCACAAATTCCATGTCGCGCAGCGGCACCCCGTGGCGGTAAGCCAAGGCCATGCCATCG
The DNA here is from genome assembly GCA_031427395.1 of Burkholderiales bacterium. Lineage (GTDB taxonomy): Bacteria > Pseudomonadota > Gammaproteobacteria > Burkholderiales > Usitatibacteraceae > UKL13-2. The sequence goes on along the minus strand of JANPNJ010000116.1, from coordinate 3,409 downwards.
CCGGTGACAATGCCGCCATTGGTGTTTTCGCGGAACACCCGCCCGGCGCCACCTGTGGCGATGATGGCAGCGCGCGCCTCGATGAGGGTGAATTCGCCGGAGGCAATATTGACGATGACCACGCCTTCCGCGCGCCCTTCCTCCACCACCAGTTCCACACAAAAGTGTTCATCGAAGCGTTTGATCGACGGATATTTGAGGGAGGTCTGGAACAGCGTGTGCAGCATGTGAAAACCGGTTTTGTCGGCGGCAAACCAGGTTCGCTCGATTTTCATGCCGCCGAATGCGCGCACATTGATGTGGCCGTCATCGCGGCGGCTCCACGGGCAGCCCCAGTGCTCCAGTTGCACCATTTCCTCGGTGCAGCGGGCGACAAAAAAATCCACCACGTCCTGCTCACACAGCCAGTCTCCCCCCGATACGGTATCGTGGAAATGGTTGTCAAGACTGTCGTGTGCCAGCACCACTCCGGCCGAGCCGCCCTCGGCGGCAACCGTGTGGCTGCGCATGGGATAGACCTTCGACACCAGCGCCACCGTGAGCGCGGGATCGGCCTCCGCCACGGCAATGGCGGCGCGCAATCCCGCGCCGCCCGCGCCGATGATCACGACATCCGCCTTGAATACGTCCACTCAGACCGACTCCAGGGTGTCGCCGTTATATCCGCCGCCAGGCGGTCGGCAAAGGCGCTTCATACGCACACGACACACAGGCCAGACGCATCAAAAAAATCCACCGGCCCGATCCGTTGACGCCGCGCTTCGGCGAACCGGGCATTCACGTTAAAACCGATAGCTATAGCTGGCACCGACAAAGGTCACATTCTGGTTGACCTGCTGGTTGACAGTGGTGTTGTCGGAAAAAACAAACGGGTTGGCGGCGGTTCCCCAAATCCAATCATCAAATTTGGCGCGTTGAAATGACACATCCATGCGCATATCCGATTTTTTGCTGAGCGCATATTGGCCAAACACGCTAAAAATCATCTTGCGATAAATAACATTCGGCAAACCGACCGCTGCCTGTGCCAGATTGTTGGCGCTGGGTTGTGTCACGGTCAGGCCGGTCAGACGGTCACCGCTGGTTCCGGTGTTGGCGGCGGCGGCGTAGCGGTTGATTTCGTTCACCAGCGACAGATTGCCGCCAATCTGCAATTTGGTGCTCGCCTGGCCCGCCAGCGACAAACCATATGCTTCGCTGCGGTTGTTGATATCCGCCATATAGCCGGTGCTGTGGTTGATGAAATTGGTCTGTGAGCCCATGGAGCCATAACCGGTCAGTTTCCATGTGTCGGACAGGGCGTACGAAACATCCACGCCATAAAACGCCATGCGGGTCTGGCGCCAGCCCTTGCCGCCGGCCACCGGGTCAACCAGCATGGTATTTTTGTCTTTACCCTCCTCAATCTGCATTTGAACGCTGAGTTTTTCAAATGGTGTCCAGTCGACGGACATTTTCCATTTATCCCGCTTCAAATCCGCCATATGCACCGGAAACGGCGTGTTGGCGTTCAACTGCAGAATCGAGCCCGCTGACAAAACCTGGCCGTAACACTCCCGCCCGCCGCAATAGGTGTTGATCAAGAAGGTATTGACGGGCGTATTGGGGGTTGGCAGGGTCGGGGTAAGCGTGCTCAGGTTGGTCCAGTCCGAACCACTGCGGGTGCTGCTGGAAAAACCGATGCTGCCGTTCAGCGTTTCCGACATGCTGCGGCGGACATCGAAGCGATAACCCGTCTCGTTGGTTTTTTTCCGCAGCGGCCCCAACCCGCCAAGTGCCTCCTCGACACGCGACTCCGGCACCACCCGTTCAATTGAGCGGTAATCCACGCCGAAGGTAGCCCGGTATCCATCCGGCAGACGATAACTGGCTTCGAGCTTGCCAATCAAATTGGTGTTGGATATATGCAGGTTGTTCCATACGGCACCGGGGATGCCGGGCTGGTTGCTGTTGGTGAAACTGGGCGGCACGGTCGCCGGAAAAATCGCCTTGGCGGCGACGTTGTAAAGCGCCTGCGGCGTCTTGTCCACCTTGTCGGCGTAACTGAGGTTGGCCACCAGCGACAGGTCACGGATTGGCCGCGAGGTAAGGCCAATTTGCGCAACCGTGGTGTCGACCCGCCCGCCCAGATTGGTCATGCCGGCGGGTGCGCTTCCAGCCAAGCCCATGGCGGCATAATCACGATCCTGGGTCGCCCGTGTCAGCCCGTAGCGGAATGTTGCCCGTGTCGATGGCGTAAAGGCGTAATTGCCCGCCACAGAAAATTGATGGGACTGATTGTCAGGCTGCAAGGCCATCGGCGATTGCAGCACGTTTTGCAGACTGGTGCCGCCGCCGGCAATGATGTTGCTGCCCACCGCCGGATACAGCGCCGCCACCAGCGTGCCGTTGCCGCCATAGAGGCTGTTTGGCACAATCGGGCTGATATTGCCGTTGGCGTTGGTATAAAACGAGGCGTAATACGCTGCCGTCAGATTCAGCTTCTTATTGTGAAAACTCAGCTTTGCGTCGAATTGCCTGATGGTTGAGTTGATTGGCTCCGGCATCATCAAGATCGCGTTTTTCAGGAAGTTCGCCTGGTTGATTGCGGCGGTGGTTGATGAGCCGCAGACAAACGCCGCGCAGTCATAACCGCGTCCCCACATGCGCACACCGGTTTTGTCCTCGTTTTTGAAGCTGGCTTCAAACTGCAGACTGGGCGTCAGCCATTTTTCGATTCCGGCGGAAGCGGCTTTGCGTGCCAGCTTGAAATCAAGATCGCTGCCCGAACCCGGCACCGCCAGCGGCACCACGGTCGGCCGGGTCGAGCCCGCGTCGCGCATCGCGGTGTTGACCGCAAACGGACTATGGCGGGTGATCTCGTTGTACTCACCAAAAATTTTCCAGTTCCCCTGTTTATGCATGCTGATGGCGAATTCACGATTATCCAGACCGAGATTGCGCGCCTGCAAACTGGCCCAGGTGCCGGTCGCGTTGTCGCGCCGCAGGTAATCGATATCCAGCAGCAAGTAGCCGCGATCGTTGCGCATGCCGTTGAACATGCCGAACTGGGCGCGGTCACGACTGTCACCGCTTACCCCCGCCAACCCGACCGTGACCGAGCTTTCCGGTTCCGTCAATTGTTTTATTTCATCGCTTACCTGCGCACGCGCCTGGCCAATGGCGGTAAGCACCGCCACCGCAATGAGGGCGGGACTTACCCGGAGATTCCGATTCATTGTTTTCATTTTCGCTACCCCTTTGTTAACGCAACATGAATTGTGGGGTGGGATTGGTGGTGCTCGGATTGTTGCTGCCGTGCACCTCGGTATGGCAATTCAGACAGGCACGCCCCTGCGTGACATTGGTGGTGCCTTTGCCAAGTCCGGCCGGTGAAGTTGGCCGCAGACCCACCACCTGTCCGCCGATG
>JANPNJ010000115.1:0-1541 GCA_031427395.1 Burkholderiales bacterium | reverse complement strand
ATCAGCCGGGCAAGGACAGCTTTCCCATCACCGGCGCGTCGTTCATCCTCATGTACAAAATCCAGGCCAATGCCGACAAGGGGCTCGCGGTCATGAAGTTTTTTGACTGGGCATACTCCAACGGCGGCAACGCGGCGACAGAAATGGATTACGTCCCCATGCCAAGGCAGGTCGTGGCGCAGATACGCGCCATGTGGAAAGCGGAGATAAAAAGCTCTGCCGGCCAAGCACTCTGGAAGTAATCTGTTTTGCAGGGATCCTGATACGTTTTTTCTGACAGGCGGACATGGGTTGATGTGATACACGCCAGCCTGCATATTTCACGGAGGCCATCACTCTCACGAAGTACAATTTAGATTGGCCGGAACTGTTGGTTGCCAAGAGCGAAGAACCATAATAAATCGGGCCGCCCCGTGAAATATGCAGGCTAGAATGACCACCAATTCCGCATGCACGACAACGGATCAACGGCGCAGTACTTTTTTCCCTGCCACCTAAAGAATTTCCCGTGTCAAAAGAAGAACAACACAGCAGATTGGCCTCACAGGCCGCCAGCCAGCGTATCCAGGATGCGGTTTTCCGCAAAATGACGCTGGCCTTTGCGCTGTTGGTGCTGGTGTTGCTGGGCGCGATCATCGGTTCGTTGATGTGGGGCGCCTACCCGGCGTTTGAGCGTTTCGGACCGGGCTTTTTGACCAGCACCGACTGGAATCCCGTCACCAATGAATTTGGCGCGGCCAATGCGATTTACGGCACCCTGGTCACGTCTGCCATCGCCTTGCTGATTGCGTTGCCGGTCAGCCTGGGCATTGCCATATTCCTCACCGAGCTGTGCCCGAATTGGCTGAAGCGACCGCTCGGCACCGCGGTTGAATTGCTCGCCGCGATTCCGTCGATAATTTACGGCATGTGGGGTTTGTTTGTGTTTGCGCCGCTGTTTGCCGAATACATCCAGCCGTCACTGACCCGTTGGCTGGGTGACACACCGCTGATCGGCGCGCTTTTCCAGGGTGCGCCCATGGGCATCGGCATGCTCGCGGCCGGCATCATCCTGGCGGTGATGGTGATTCCGTTTATTGCCTCGGTGATGCGCGATGTGTTTGAAATTGTGCCGAGTGTGCTCAAGGAATCCGCCTATGGTCTGGGCGCCACCACCTGGGAAGTGGTGCGCAACATTGTGTTGCCCTACACCCGGGCGGGCGTGGTGGGCGGCACCATGCTCGGCCTGGGGCGCGCATTGGGTGAAACCATGGCGGTGACTTTTGTGATCGGCAATACCCCAAAAATCGCCGCCTCGCTGTTTGAGCCGGGCGCCTCAATTGCCTCAACCATCGCCAACGAATTTGCCGAGGCCAATCCCGGCGAACATGTCGCCGCGTTGATTGCGGTGGGCTTGATTCTGTTTGTCATCACCCTGGTAGTGCTGTCGCTGGCCAAACTGATGTTGTCACAGTTGGCCAAGGGCGAGGGACTGCGGACATGAGCACCCGCGACAGGATTTACCGCAAGCGGCTGTTCATCAACCGGCTGGCGCTGGGCAT
>JANPNJ010000114.1:0-10970 GCA_031427395.1 Burkholderiales bacterium | reverse complement strand
GCCAGGGCATAACCCACCGTGGCACCGATCTGGCAAAGATGGGTCTCAAGGGCAAATGGCGCGGCAATGGCGGCCACCAATTTGGCAGCCAGATCCGCAGCCTGCTGCGGACTGTTGAGGCCGGTGGCCATCACCACAAATTCGTCACCGCCGAAGCGCGCGACGATATCCGCGCCGCGCAAGCGTCGGTCAACACCAACGGCGACTGGGTAGCCGCGTCCGCTGCGTCCGCCACCATGGGGAGCAAGATGAAAAACAGCGCTAACCCGAAAATAATCTGCTGCAGTCTGTGCAATGGAATGGCCCGAATGGAATGATTCTGAAAAAATCCGCGTTATTTTTTATTCTCGCTGCCCCAGCTTGCATGATGTTTTCCTGCCGCACAAAAATCGCGTCATCAGCGCTGGAAATGGCTTGGCGATGTCCAGGGGAATGACTTGCGCCATCGCGATCATCAACGCCTCACCGAGTTGCGGACGGGGGTCGGGGGTCGGGTATGGCGGTGTTTGTTTCAACGGGCGCAGTTGGCACATTCATGAAAATCAATCCTGATTTCAGTGGCAACGGCAGCCCAGCAAAGCGCTGAATTATGAGTGGAATTGTTGCGGATGGTCACAGAATTTACGCCGCCAACTTCAAGGCGCATGGTAAAAAAAACAACAAACTCATTGCTGGGCAATCGTTTTCAGTCACAAATGGCTGAAACAACCCGTCAATAAATGAGTTTAGTCAATTTTTTTTATGCAAATTGAACGATGTCCCAACCGCCACCATCGTCCATCGTGTGGCAATGCAGCCACTGCAAGGAGGCATTACCCAACCAGCCCCGCCAAAAAAATCCCTATCGCCTGCTCTGCATCGGGCTCGCCCAAAGTAGGCGCGTGACCGCGTCCGGCGATGGTCACATTGCGGACATCGGGCAGGCGCCGCGCCATCTCAGCCTGTGTTTCGGCGGACAAAATATCCGACAACGCGCCGCGAATGACCAGCATTGGCTTGGATGGCATATTTTCAAACAGCGGCCAGAAATTGGTGGTGATGACACCGTCAGCGATGCTTTGCGCAATCGCTGGATCGTAGTCGAACACCAGCTTATTGCCCTGCTCGACAAATATCGCACGCGCCATGGCCAGCCAATCGTCCGGCCCATAATCAGGAAAAGCAACGGCATTGATGTGCGCGGCTTGCTGGGCGGCGGCCTCCCAGGTATCCACTGGCTCGGATTTTCCGACATAGCCGGCAATGCGCGCCAGACCCCGCGCATCGACCTCGGGCCCGACATCATTCAGCACCACCGCGTCGATTCTGTGCGGGATGATGGACAGCAGTATCATCGCCATCATGCCGCCGAGCGAGGTGCCGATTACCACCACCTTGCCGATGTCGAGAAAATCGAGCAGCGTGATCATGTCGCGCACATAACGCTCCGGCCGGTACCCGGCGGGGTCAGGATCGCGCATGGAGCGCCCGCGCCCGCGCATGTCCGGACAGATCACCCGGCAGGTCTGCGCCAACACACCGGCCAGCGCGGCAAAATCGCGGCTGTTGCGGGTCAGCCCCGGCAGACACAGCACCACCGGTGCGCCTGGGGACGGGCCGGCGTAATCACGCGCATAGAGTGTCAGGCCGTCATCACTCGAATAAAACACGTCAACATAATTCATCATGCCACCCGAATCGAATTACAATGGGACGCGCTCTTTTGACATGGCGCGTTTGCCGTGTTTGCCGTAAGGACATGAAAAAAACCATCCACAACAGCCGTGCGTCCGGCATCCCGTCGCTGCCAGTGCCATTGCCCCCGCCGCCACGCCCCCGCGCGACCGTCGGCCGGCCACGCAAGGTAAATGGAAAGGGCGGTGTGGATGCGGCGGAACGTATTCTGGATGCCGCCGAGGATTTGTTTTCGAAACATGGCTTTGACGGCGTCACCATGCGTGCCGTGGCGGAGCTGGCTGCCCTCGACGCCGCCCTCGCCCATTACTACTTCGCCACCAAACAGGGGCTGTTTGATGCCGTGCTCGAACGCCGCGCCGAGCAGGTTTTTTCCGAACGCATGGATGCCTTTGACCGCTACGAGGCGGCCTCTGGCGATGAGGTCACCGTCGAAGGTGCCGTTGCCGCGTTTGTCATTCCCCTGCTCGAGCGGGCGCGCAAAGGCGATGACGGCTGGAAAAATTATTTCCGCCTGATTGCGCTGGTCAACAATGACGCCTCCCATGTCGCGCTCTCCATCATGTCGTATTTTGATCCGCTGGTGCATCGCTTGATACAAGTGGTCAAGCGCGCACTGCCCGACGCGCCGGAGGAGGAGCTGTTCTGGTGTTTTCATTTTTTGACGGGATCACTCACCCTGGCGCTGTCGCGGACCGGACGCCTGGACCGCGTGAGCGGCGGGCGCTGCCGCTCCGATGACCTCGCCGCCATTGAGCCGCGCATGGTGGAATATTGTGCGGCCGGCTTCCGCGGCCTGTGTGGCCACGGAACCAAAAAGCCCGCCAAAAAACCCGTCAAAAATATCCGCGGCTGATTCTGCTTGCGCCATCAAAACTTCAAGGTCACCGACGCCTTGACCGTGCGCGGATCGCCGTAATAGGCGGTGATGGTGTTGAAAAATCCACCGAACGGATAACCCGCCACCTTGTAACGTTTGTCAGTCAGATTGCGGCCGGTGAGTCCGACCTGGATATTGCGGTTGCTGCTGGTCCAGACCAGCCCCGCGTCCCACAACGTGTAACCCGGCTGCGACAGCATCACGTTCTGGGGCACGTTTGCGTCCAGCCCGGCCACGCCGGTCAGGCGCACGATTTCAGCCTGATAGACATCATCCTTGTAGGAAAAACTGTTGCTCAACGCCATTTTTCCGGCTTTGCCAAACATCGACAACGGCCACTCGTAAGTTGCCGTGATATTGCCCGCGCGTTTCGGCGTATTCTGGAATTCGGCCTTGTCGGCGATGTTCACCAAGAGCGCCCCGTTGGCAACCATCCATTCGGTGTATTTGGCGTCAATGAAACTGACCATGGCACTGACCCGGAATGCATCCGTGAGCCGCGCCACCGCCTCGAGTTCGAGCCCCTTGATTTCGGCCTTGCCGGCATTGGTCAGGGTACCGGCGAATCCGGTAACGACACCGGCGGCATTGAAGGTCGGAATCGAGCCGGGAATCTGCACATTGGAATAGTCTGTGAAAAACACCGCCGCGTTGGTCTGGATGCGGCCACCGTTGAACGCCGACTTCAGGCCGATTTCGACCGTGCTGACTTCCTCGGGTTCCACGCCCCGGCGCTTGACCAGTGACGGCGCACTGGTAGGGGCCGCGCCCAAATCCATGCGCGGATCAAACATGCCGCCCTTGAAACCCTCCGCATAGGAGGCATACAGGTTTTGATCGGGGGCGAACTTCCATCCAAAGCCGATTTTCGGGGTGAACTTGGTATCGGTGCGGTTCAAATCACTCTTGCTCATATTGGTGTTGACCGCCAGGCCGACGGCCGCCGGATTGCCAAGTGTGGGTGAGCCGGCAAGTCCAAGATAGGTGCGCCGGAAAATGCGCGCCTCGCGCTGGTCGCGGGTATGGCGGCCGCCGATGTTGATGTTGAAAGTATCCGAAACGCTGTAGCTGGCATCGGCAAACGCCGCCCAGGTTTTGGTGTCAATGTCGTCGAGGGTATAAAGCGACAACCCGCCCGCGGCATTGAACAACACATCAAATTCGTTGAAGGCGTTGGCCTTCATATAGAACAATCCGGCCACACCCTGCCATTTTTTTCCTGAATAGGTGAGCTGGAATTCCTGGCTGCGTTGCTTGTCGGAATAAATGGCCGGTGCCTCAAACAAGGCGGTATTGAGTGAATCAAAATCAATCGGCGCATAGGACTTGGAGCCACGCGAGGCAGTGATCGACTTGAATGACAGCGCGGGATTGATGGTCCAGTCCACCAGCAAGGATTCACCGCGTGTGACCACCTGCTGTGAATTGCCCAACACCTTGTACAGATTGGCACGCGTGTCAAAATTGCCGGACAACACCGGCTCATTGGTGGGTGTGGGGCCTGCGGTCAGGCGATACCCTTGCTTGGCCTGCGAGTCGTCAACGGTGCGGTCGGCGGCAAAACGCACAAACAGCGAACTGTTCGGCGTGAATTCGGCGCTGACCCGGGCGGCCAGGATTTCCTTGTTGTAATTTTCCAGGCCATTAACCACATTTTTGCCAAAACCGTCGCGGTTGAAGGACGCGATGGTGCCGCCAATGCTGAAGGTGTCGGAAACCGGCGTGCCGCCTTTGATGACCAATTCCTGCTCACCAAAAGTACCGAGTGACGCCTTGATGCTGACTTCCGGCTTGGCGGCAATTTTGCGCGTCACATATTTCACCGCACCGCCGATGGTGTTGCGTCCGTACAGTGTGCCTTGCGGGCCGCGCAGCACTTCGATGCGGTCGAGGTCATAAATGTCGGTCAATGCGCCCTGCGGGCGCGCCATGTAAATATCATCCAGGTAAATGCCGACACCCTGCTCGTAGCCGGCCACCGGATCCTGTTGGCCGATGCCGCGGATAAACGCGGTCAGCGTGGTGTTGGTGCCCCTTGATGCCTTCAGGGTGGTGTTCGGAATCAAATCCGCCAGCCCGGTGATATTGGCTATGCCCGATTTTTCCAGATCGCTGCCGGAAAAAACACTGACGGCACCGGGCACATCCTGCAACAATTCCTCGCGGCGGCGCGCGGTGACCACAATATTTTCCAATTTGTCCCCTGCCTCTGCACTGTCAGCCGGTTTCGCGGGAGCAGGTGTGGCCGCGGCGGGCGCGGCGGATTGGGCAATGGCATTGGCACTGGTGCCAACAACGGCAAATAACGCGGCAATGGCAACGCTTAATGACTTTGCTTTCATGGACTCTCTCTCCTGGGGGTGATGGACTTATTGATACTGGCAGCTTGCCTTGTGACAGGGACTGCCGGTAAAATTCACTAGTTGTTGAATTAATGTTAACAAAGAATATCAGGCAGTGCAAGCATCGATTTGCCGACTGGTCAGCCATGGCTGCCGCTGCCCCACGCTAAACTTGCCGCGCACCATCAACACCACTGGTCCCCCCACCCCATGAGTGCAACATGCTGGATACAAGGAAAACCCGCTTGATGAAAAACCGACTTTTGCCTGCCGTGGTCGCCCTTGCCTTCACCGGCTCTGTTTTCGCCCAACCGAAGGACATTCGTATCGGCCTGATCCTGGACAAATCCGGCGCCATGGAGGCGTATGTCAAACAAACACAAGTCGGCTTCATGATGGGGCTCGACTACGCCACAGCGGGGACGATGACCATCCATGGGCGCAAACTGGTGGTCATTGAGCGTGACAGCCAGGGCAAAGCCGACATTGCCAAAGCGCAACTGGCGGCGGCCTATGCCGATGACAAGGTTGACATTGCCGTGGGTGCGGCGGCATCAGGCACGTCGCTGGCCATGCTGCCGGTGGCCGAAGAATACAAAAAAATCCTCATCATTGAACCGGCGGTGGCGGATTCCATCACCGGCGCAAAATGGAACCGCTATATTTTCCGCACTGCCCGCAACAGCTCCCAGGATGCCATTTCCAACGCCGCCGCGCAGGACAAGCCAAGTGTGAGCATCGCCACCCTGGCACAGGACAACGCCTTTGGCCGCGAGGGTGTGGCGGCGTTCAAGGATGCCCTCAAACAGGCGCGGGTGGTGCATGAGGAATATTTGCCGCCCGCAACCAACGACTTCACCGCCGGTGCCCAGCGGCTGATTGACCGCCTGAAAAATCTGCCCGGCAAAAAAGTGGTGTGGATTTCGTGGGCGGGTGCCGGCAATCCGTTCAAGATTGCCGACCTGGATCTCAAGCGTTACGGCATTGACATTGCCACCGGCGGCAATATTTTGCCGGCCATGTCGGTGTACAAAAATTTCCCCGGCATGGAAGGGGCGACCTATTATTATTACGGCATCCCCAAAAACCCGCTGAATGACGAAATGATCAAACGCCACCAGGCCAAATTTAATGCCCCGCCCGATTTTTTTACGGCAGGCGGGTTTTCGGCAGCCATGGCCATCACCACCGCCCTGTCCGCCACCAAGGCCGACAGCAAAACCGAATCCCTCATCCGGGCCATGCAGGGCATGAGTTTTGACACGCCCAAAGGCAAGATGACTTTCCGCCGGGAAGATCACCAGGCCATGCAAAGCATGTATCACTTCAAAATCAAGGTTGATCCCGCGCTGGCGTGGGCCGTGCCCGTGCTGGTGCGCGAGATCAAGGCCGAGGAAATCAACGTGCCCATTCGTAATCAGGGTAACCAGAGTAATCAAAGTAACCAGAGTAACCAGAGTAACCAGACCAAAACACCGGCACGCTAATCGTCAAGCGTCGAGGACAAAACCATGCCAAACCACTTTCGGTTTCTGTTGCGCACCACATTCGTGTTGGTCGCCGCCTGCAATATCTCGATGGCATCAACCTCAATCGCAACCACCACGCCATTGCCCCTGCCCGCGCTGGGAATTGATCAGGCGCAAACCAGTGTGTCGGGCATTTCATCCGGCGGCCACATGGCGGTGCAATTGCACGTCGCCTATTCCGCCACCTTCAAGGCCGGGGCGGGCGTGATTGCCGGCGGCCCGTTCAATTGTGCCGACAACAGCGTGCTGTACGCGCTCACCCGCTGCCTCGGACGCAGCGCCATCCCGGTTGAAGATTTGGTGAAACAAACCGTTGATTGGGCGAAAAACGGCTGGCTTGATGCCCCCACCAATTTATCCGCTGCAAAAATTTATCTTTTCGCCGGTGCCAGGGACAGCGTGGTGCCAGCTTCGACCAGCCGTGACCTGAAGGCGTACTACCAACACTTCGCCCGCCGCGAAAATATTATCCTGAAGGAAGATATTGAGGCCGAGCACGCCATGGTCACGGATCACCACGGTGCCACCTGTTTGACCAAGGCAACACCCTTCATCAACAACTGCGGCTTTGATTTGGCGGGCGCGATACTCCAGCATTTGTATGGCACATTGGTTTCGCCCACCAAGGGCAGCCCCGGCGGGACACTCAGCGAGTTTGACCAAACAGCATATGTCAACGGCCGTGGCATGGCACCCACCGGCTGGATTTTTGTGCCCGCCGCCTGCGCTGCGGTAAGCAAATGCCGCCTGCATGTGGTGTTGCACGGCTGCAAACAAAACACCGCAAGCGTTGGCCAGGATTTTGTCCGCCACGCCGGCTACAACCGCTGGGCCGACACCAACAACATCATCGTGCTTTATCCCCAGACCGGCGACAAGGCCATCAATGGCTGCTGGGACTGGTGGGGTTATGACAGCGCCAACCACGCGAAAAAATCGGCACCGCAAATGACCGGCATCATCAATATGATTGCCGCACTGACCCGCGAGCCGGTGTCGGCAAAAAAATCCGCGCCGTAATATGGGACGGCTTGCGACCAGGGACCTGACCATCCGCTTCGGCGGCCATGTGGCGGTCAATGCCGTGAGTTGCACATTCCATCCCGGCACCCTGACCGCGATTGTCGGCCCCAACGGCGCTGGCAAAACCACCTACTTTGATTTGATTTCCGGCCGACTGCCCGCAAGCCGCGGCAGTGTCATGCTCGACGGCCGGGATCTTTCAACCCTGTCCGCGTCGGCACGCACCCACGCCGGATTGGGTCGCGCCTTCCAGTTGACCAATCTGTTTCCCGGACTGACGGTGTTGGAAAATGTGCGCCTGGCGGTGCAGGCGGTGCAGCGCGGCGCCCATCGGCACGGACTGGATTTGTGGCGCATCTGGAGTGACCATGCCGCCCTCACGTCGCGCGCGCGCGACGTGCTCGACACGGTGTGGCTGGCCAACCGCGCCGACAGCCGGGTCGCCGACCTGTCGCATGGCGACCAGCGCAAACTCGAAGTGGCCATGCTGATTGCGCTGGAGCCCAAAGTGTTCATGTTTGACGAACCCACCGCCGGCCTTGGCGCCGATGAGATGCCGGCCATTCTCGATTTGATCCGCCAACTGCGGCAGGACAAAACCAAAACCATCCTGCTGGTGGAACACAAGATGGAGGTGGTGCGCGAGCTGGCCGATCGCATCATTGTTTTGCACAACGGCGCGCTGGTGGCCGACGGCACGCCCGCCGAGGTCATGGCCTCGCCGGTGGTCCGGCAGGCCTATCTGGGCATCGCCGCATGAGCGCGCCGCACCTGTCCCTTACCGATGTGCATACCCATATCGGCGCCTACCACATCCTGCACGGCGTCAATCTCACTGTGCCGCGCGCACAACTGACCATGCTGCTGGGACGCAACGGCGCGGGCAAAACCACCACCTTGCGCACCATCATGGGCCTGTGGCGCGCGGCAAGCGGCGGCATTGCCTTGGGCGAACACAACATCACCCTGCTCGCCACGCCGGATATTGCCGCGCTGGGTGTGGCCTATGTGCCGGAGACCATGGGTATTTTCGCCAACCTCTCGGTCAAGCAAAACATGCTGCTGGCCGCCCGCCACGCCCAACACGAACGCGACATGGACGGCAAACGCCTGCAATGGATTTTTTCCCTGTTCCCGGCGGTGGAGAAATTCTGGCTGCATCCGGCCGGCAAACTTTCCGGCGGGCAAAAACAAATGCTCGCCGTCGCCCGCGCCATGGTGGAGCCACGCGAGTTGCTGATCGTGGACGAGCCCAGCAAGGGGCTGGCACCGGCCATCGTTGACAACATGATCGAGGCGTTTGCGGCGTTAAAAGCCGACGGCACAACCATCCTGCTGGTGGAACAAAACATGAATTTTGCGAGGCAACTTGGCGACCATGTGGCGGTGATGGACAATGGCCGGGTGGTGCATAGCGGGGGCATGCAGGAATTGGCGGACGACAACAAGCTGCAACACAGCCTGCTGGGACTGTCCCTTTGAAAAATTTCCTCCCTCGCGCTGACTTCGACTGGGCCCCGCTGGTATTGGTGCCGTTGCTGGCACTCGCCGCCTTGCCGTTGATCGGCTCAGGCTCAACCTGGCTGACACTCACCGTGGCGGGTCTGGCCATGGGCATGATTATTTTTGTCATCGCCTCCGGACTGACACTGGTGTTCGGCCTGATGGATGTGTTGAATTTCGGCCACGGCGTGTTTATCGCGCTCGGTGCCTTTGTCGCCGCCAGCGTGCTTGGCACCATGGGCGACTGGACGGCTTCCCCCCTGTTGTGGCGCAATTTGTTTGCGGTGTTGGCGGCCACCGTTGTCGCGGTGCTGGTTTGCGGCGCGGTGGGCATGGTTTTCGAGCGCCTCATCGTGCGGCCGGTGTATGGCCGTCATCTGGAACAAATCCTCATCACCATGGGCGGCATGATCATCGGCGAGGAATTGATCAAGGTGATTTGGGGCGCGCAGCAAACCCCGCTGCCGCTGCCGGAGGGCATGCGCGGTGCATTGCTCATGGGTGAGGCCGCGATTGAAAAATTCCGCCTGCTGGCCGTGGTCATCGGTCTTGTGGTGTTTGCCGCACTCGCCTGGATGCTCGGCCGCACCAAGCTCGGCCTGTTGATTCGTGCCGGGGTTGAGAACCGCGAAATGGTCGAGTCGCTGGGTTATCGAATCCGGCGGCTGTTTGTCGGCGTGTTTGTCGCGGGCAGCGCGCTGGCCGGGCTGGGCGGCGTGATGTGGGGTCTCTACCAGCAAAGTGTGGTTCCGCAAATGGGGGCACAGGTCAACGTGCTGATCTTCATCGTCATCATCATCGGCGGGCTGGGCTCGACCGGCGGCGCGCTGATCGGTGCCCTGCTGGTCGGTCTGATGGCCAACTACAGTGGATTTCTCGCGCCCAAGGTGGCGTTGTTTTCCAATATCGCGCTGATGGCGGTGGTGCTGCTGTGGCGGCCGCAGGGCGTTTACCCGCTGGGCAACCGGCCATGACGATGCCATTCGGCCGCCTCTTGTCCAATGACCTGCCGCGCAGCCGGGTGCTGGCCGTGGTGTTGATTGCGCTGCTGCTGACACTCGCCCTGGCACCGTTTATTTTTCCCGGCGTCAAGGCATTGAGCCTCGCCGCCAAGGTGCTGATTTTTCTGGTGTTGGTCGCCAGTTTTGATTTGTTGCTCGGCTACACCGGCATTGTCAGTTTTGCCCACACCATGTTTTTTGGCATCGGTGCCTACGGTGTGGCCATCGCCAGCACCCGCATGGGCCCGACCTGGGAGGCGCTGGGCATGGGCGTGTTGTGCGCGCTCGGGGTGTCGTTGCTGCTGGCACTGCTCATCAGCGCGTTTTCGCTGCGGGTGCGCGCCATTTATTTTGCCATGATCACGCTGGCGGTTGCCTCGGCATTCCAAACCCTCGCCTCACAATTGTCCGGGATCACCGGCGGGGAAGACGGGCTCAACTTCCGCTTGCCGGAAATATTGACCGGCGGATATTTATTGCGGGAGGCGCCGTTCCTCGGTGTCACACTCGACGGCCGCCTGCTCTGCTACTACCTGCTGTTTGTCACCGCGCTTTTGTCCCTGCTGGCCATGTTGCGCATTGTCAATTCGCCATTCGGCCGGGTATTGCAGGCGATCCGGGAAAATGAATTCCGTGCCGAGGCCATCGGCTACCGGGTGGTGGTGTACCGCACCATTTCGAGCGTCATTTCGGCGTTGTTCGCCACCCTGGCCGGGGTCATGCTGGCCTGCTGGCTGCGCTACAACGGGCCCGACACGTCACTGTCGTTCGAAATCATGCTCGATGTATTGCTGATTGTGGTGATCGGCGGCATGGGCACGATTTACGGCGCGGCCATCGGCGCGGCGTTGTTTGTGGTGTCACAGGGTTATTTGCAGGAGGTGCTGAAAATCGCCAGTGAGGCGGCGGCGGGCTTGCCCTGGCTGGCGGCACTGCTGTCGCCGGACCGCTGGCTGTTGTGGCTGGGGGTGTTGTTTGTGTTGTCGGTGTATTACTTTCCCACCGGCATCGTCGGCCG
>JANPNJ010000113.1:0-1661 GCA_031427395.1 Burkholderiales bacterium | reverse complement strand
GGCGCTGTGCGCCACCGGCAGCCCCAATCGTTTGCCGAGCGCGTCTGCCAGCAAGGCCGATTGATTAAAGCCGCGCGTGGCCAGGCGGCGATTGGCCAGCGGCAGGGCGAGGAGGGTGACGCCGTGCAAAGGCACACATTGGATCCGCAATTTTTCGGCGAGTGCATCAGCAAAAAAATCCACCAGCGCCAGATTGGCGCTGAACTTGAATGACTGCACCAGCCGGTCGAGCGGAAACCGATATTGAAACGCGGCGAGTGCGGCGTCAAAAGTTGGCGGGGTGGCCGCACACGCGCCGCACATCACCGTGATGCAGGTCTGATTCGGCGCGGCGCAAACCGGGCAGGCGTGGCTCAATCGCGGCAACGCGGCGGCGCAGGGTGAACAGAGCGTGCGCGCATCGGCGGCATCACACAACACACAATCCTGACGCACATCCATCAGGCTGGCGCGGCTGAACAAGCCACTCTGGGGCAATTTCGGTGCGGATTTTGTCATGCCCGTGGATTAACCAATTGTCGTTTTATGAGAGATAACAAGTTGACATTACAACATTGATTCTTCATAGTTGAATTCTATCTGTGACTGTCGGAGATTCCGCGATGAATGACCTTGCCTCGCCCGTTGCCAGCGCCCCGGCGCAAACCATCACCATCAGCAAACGCTGGCAAGCCCCCGCTGAAGATTATTCACTGGCGGACATCGAGGCGTTGTTTGATTTGCCATTCAACGATTTGCTGCATCGCGCACAAACCGTTCACCGCACCCACCACGATGCCAATCGCGTGCAGCTTTCCACACTGCTGTCGATCAAAACCGGCGGCTGCGCCGAGGATTGCGGCTACTGCCCACAGGCGGCGCGTTACCAGACCGGGGTCGAAAACGAAAAAATGCTCGATGTCGCCGAAGTGGTGGCCACCGCAAAACTCGCCAAACAAAACGGCGCGTCGCGTTTTTGCATGGGCGCGGCATGGCGCGGCCCCAAGCAGCGTGACCTTGACCCGGTGCTGGACATGGTGCGCGAAGTCAAAGCACTGGGTTTGGAAACCTGCTGCACACTGGGCATGTTGAAAGACGGCCAGGCCGAGCAACTCAAAGCCGCCGGACTGGATTATTACAACCACAACCTCGACACCGCGCCGGAGTTTTACGGTGACATTATTTCCACCCGCGAGTACCAGGATCGCCTCGACACCCTCGGCCGGGTGCGCGACGCCGGGCTCAACGTATGTTGCGGCGGCATTGTCGGCATGGGCGAATCGCGCCGTGAACGCGCCGGACTCATCGCGCAATTGGCGGCACTCACGCCCCAGCCCGAGTCAGTGCCGATCAATTATCTGGTGCAGGTCGAAGGCACACCGTTGCACGAAAAATTGCAGGGCGAGAAAGTGCTGGACTGGACGGAATTCGTCCGCACGGTCGCGGTCGCCCGCATCACCATGCCAAAAAGTTTTGTGCGCCTGTCCGCCGGCCGCCAGGAAATGAATGAGGCGACCCAGGCGCTGTGTTTTCTGGCGGGCGCCAATTCCATTTTCTACGGCGAAAAACTGCTGACCACCGGCAACCCGGATGTGGCGCGGGATCGCGCGCTGTTTGACAAGCTGGGGGTTCGGCCGTTGTGATTTCTGCTGTTGATGATAGTGGAACCGCCGATGGACGCC
>JANPNJ010000112.1:0-4514 GCA_031427395.1 Burkholderiales bacterium | reverse complement strand
CCCGCACTTCGCTGCGGGAATCATGCACCGTCTCCACGCGTTCGCCGCGTTTCAGTTTGCCCTTGAACGCTGCGGCAAATTGGACAATGGCAGCCGCCTCGCCCGCCACCAACAAGGCGTGGTTCACCCGGCTGCCAACCTGCATGAGCTGTGTCGCCGCCAGGTCGCCCAAATTGAACATCACACGGGGCGCGATGCCGAAATAATCGAACGCACTGTCGGGCTCTTTGGTGATGATGTGGGTGATGGTGAGTTCAATGGCGCCAACTTTGATTTTGTCGCCGACTTGCGCATTGACGCGCGCGAGCAGCGCCGGCACCACCCAAGCGGTGCCGGGCGCGGGAATGGCGTTGGCATCGCGTTCCGGCGCACCCAGTGCGTCGGCAATGCGGATTTTGCCGCGCAGCGGAAACGCCCCGCCGACCGCCTTTAACTCGGCCAGCGACACGCCCTGTCCGCGCGCGGCATCCCCCGACACCATGCTCGGAAACACCTGGGTCTCGGCGGTCTGCAAGCCAAGCCGCCGCGCCGTCTCGGCAAAACGCGCGTCCAGTGGTTTGTCGGATTTCACAAGCGCATCGGCGGCAATCAATTCGTTGGCCTGGCGGTTCAACGCCGACTCCACCCGGTCGGCAAAAAACGCAACGGTGGTGACACTCGCCACCGCAATCAGCAACGCCACCAGCAGCACCCGTGCTTCGATGGCGTGGGCGTTGCGGCGGAGCATTTTCAGGGAGAGGGCAAATTTATGCATGGATTTGGTGAGAGTTGGAACCGCCGATGTACGCCGATATGCGCCGATGTACGCCGATAAAAAATTAAAACATCAATAAATACGGGAGTTTTCAGACATAAATGGCTGAAAACGATTGCTGTAAGGGGAGTTTATTAAAAATTCATCGGCGTTCTTCGGCGTGTTTATCGGCGTTCATCGGCGTCACATTCTGATTTCCCGGCAAGCTCACATCGCCAAAGCCGATTGATGTTCCTCATCCGTCACCACCCCCGCATCAATGGTCAGACGGCGGCCGCAGCGTGCGGCGATGTGCAAATCGTGGGTGACGAGTATCAGCGTGGTGCCCTGTTCCTGATTGAGTTCGAACAACAAATCCACCATGGCGCGGCCGGTTTTGGCGTCGAGATTGCCGGTGGGCTCGTCGGCAAACAATAATTTTGGCGCGGTGACAAACGCCCGCGCGATCGCCACCCGCTGCTGCTCGCCGCCGGACAATTGCTTGGGATAGTGCTTGACTCTCGCCGCCAGCCCCACTCTTTCCAGAATAACCAATGCCCGCGCGCGCGCATCCGCCACGCCCGCCAGCTCCAGCGGCAACATCACGTTTTCGAGCGCAGTGAGTGAGGGCAGCAATTGAAACGACTGGAACACAAAACCCACCAGCCGTCCGCGCAAACGGGCGCGGCCATCCTCATCCAGCGCAAACAGGTTTTCACCATTGATCGCCACTTCCCCGCGTGTCGGGGTATCCAGCCCGGCCATCAAGCCCAGCAAAGTGGATTTGCCCGAGCCGGAGGCACCCACCACCGCCACCGCCTCGCCGGGGGCTACCGAAAAATCAGCGTTGTCCACAATGGTCAAGACCCCATCACTGGTGGTGACCTCCTTGGTGATTTGGCTGACGCGGATGACGGGATGGCTTGTTGTGCGGGAGGTGCGGGATAATGGCGAAATGGTGTTGTTCATAAACGAATGGGCTGGAAGGGGCAGACAGTTTGTGGTTGCGGCTCACACATTACCCCAGCCGTGTGATGAACGGCCGAAAAATGTCTCCACATCACACAAATAACGGCAATGATGAAAAACGCAATGATGAGTTTGGGCGGGATGAGGCAGATTGCAAGTGTCTGGCGGATGGTGCTGTCCGCCGCATTGATGATGCCGCTGTTGGCGGTGGCCAGCCAGCCGCTGCCTGCGCAAAAAATCATGGTCTATGGCGACAGCCTGTCAGCGGCCTACGGCATCAAACCCGAGCAAGGCTGGGTGAATTTGCTGGCGGACAGGCTGAACAACAAGGCGCAGATTGTCAATGCCAGCATTTCCGGCGAGACCACCAACGGGGGGGCGTCCCGCATCACAACCGACCTCGCCCGCCATCAACCCACCATCGTGCTGCTGGCCCTGGGCGCCAACGACGGCCTGCGCGGGCTGCCGGTGGCGCAAATGCGGCGCAATCTCATCACCATGCTCGATGCCATCAAACAAGCCAACGCGCGCGCGGTGTTGATCGGCGTGCAGATTCCACCCAACTACGGCATTGAATACACCCGCCAATTCAAAGACGCTTACACCGCACTGGCGCGTGAGCGAAAACTGCCGCTGGTGCCATTCCTGCTCGACGGCATCGCCGACCGGCTTGAAAATTTCCAGGCCGACCGGCTGCATCCCACCGCCGCCGCGCAGCCGCGCATCCTCGCCAATGTGCTGCCGGTCATCGAGCCCCTCATCGGCAAAACACCACGATGAGCGAAACCCACGCGCCGGTGAAGCCGGGACTGGTGCGGCAGCCATTGGATTTTGCCGCGCTGGAAAATTTTGACACCATCATTGACACCCGCAGTCCCGCCGAATATGCGCTGGACCACATTCCCGGCGCGGTCAATTGCCCGGTGCTGGATGACCAGGAACGTGAGCAGGTCGGCACGCTCTACCAACAAACTTCCGCTTTGACGCCAAAAAACTCGGTGCCGCCTGGGTCGCGCGCAACATTGCCCGGCACATCGAGGACAGATTTCAAGCACAGCCAAAAAACTGGCGGCCGCTGGTGTATTGCTGGCGCGGCGGCGCGCGCTCGGCGGCCATGACCCATGTGCTGCGGCAAATCGGCTGGGACGCAGGCCAGCTTGAAGGCGGCTACAAACAGTGGCGTGCCCATCTGGTGCCAGACCTTGACCGGTTGGCGCAATCGATTCAATTCATCGCCGTCTGCGGCCGCACCGGCTCGGGGAAAAGTCGCCTGCTCGACGCCCTGCACGCCAAAGGCGCGCAGGTGCTCGACCTGGAAATGCTGGCCGCGCACAAGGGCTCGGTGCTGGGTGATCTGCCCGACCAGCCACAGCCCTCGCAAAAGAAATTTGAATCCACCATATGGGCGACCTTGGCAAAATTTGACCCGGCCCTGCCGGTGTTTGTCGAAGCCGAAAGCAAAAAAATCGGCGTGTTACGCGTGCCGCAGGCGTTGATGGCACAAATGTGGCTCGGCGAATGTATTGAGCTTAAAACCGCCGACAGCATGCGTGTGCCGCTGCTGCGCGGTGAATACGCCCATCTCATCGCCAACCCGGCGCTGTTGCACGCCAAGCTGGATTGTTTGCGGGAATTGCACAGCCGCGAACAAATCGACACCTGGCATGCTTGGGTCGCCGCCGCCGACTGGGATTCGCTGGTGCGCCATCTTTTGACGGCGCACTATGATCCGGCCTACGACAAATCCATGTTCCGCCACTATGCCAACATATCCCATGCCGTCCCCGTTGTGGTGGATGCCATTGATGCCGTGGGTTTTGCACGCGCGGCGGATGATGCCATTGCATTGTCAGGCGGCATTGTCAGGCACACCAGACCTTCATAGTGTCGGCATTGTTGATTCACAGTGTATTCGGCTAGAATTGCCGGTCAAAGCGTATGGTGAGCGTCACCGCGCGCGCAGTTGGCACAATTTGCGCACGCCTGCAGAATCTGCGCCCACAAAAACAAGGTATTCACGTCGAACGACGCAGATGAACAACATCCATGAACATTAGCCGCCCGCAAAGGCTTGGCAAATACGAAATCCTGTCCGAACTGGGACGCGGGGCGACAGCGGTCGTGTATCTCGCCGAAGACACCTTCAACGACCGCAAGGTCGCCATCAAAGTGCAGGTCAAGGACGAATCCGCCGGCCCGGAAGAATCCCGCCGCTTCGCAAAATTGTTTCTCAACGAAGCCGCCATGGTCGGCAAACTGTCGCACCCGAATATCGTCAGCGTGTATGACGCGGTGATCGAAGACGAGCAGCAATACATTGTCATGGAATATGTCGGCGGCGGCAGTCTAAAGAAATACTGCACCGAAACCAATCTCATGCCGGTGCGCCAGGCGGTGCTGGTGATTTTCAAAATCTGCCGCGCCCTCGACTACGCCTTCCAGAACGGCGTAATCCACCGCGACATCAAGGCCGCCAACATTCTGTTGTCCGACCGTGACGAGATCAAAATCTCCGATTTCGGCACCGCGCAGATCTCACACTCCACCCACACCCAGATCGACGGTTTCGTCGGCTCGCCCGCCTACATGGCGCCGGAGCAGATCAACGAGGAGCCGCCCTCCGCGCAAACCGATATTTATTCGCTGGGCGTGACCATGTATGAGTTGCTCACGGGGCGGCTGCCATACCAGGCGTCCAACTCGGTGGCGATGATCAACAAAATCCTCAATGAGGCTCCCATTCCCATCGAATCCATCCGCCCCGATCTGCCGAGTGAGCTGGTGGCCATTGTCAAAATGGCCATGGCAAAAA
>JANPNJ010000111.1:0-10096 GCA_031427395.1 Burkholderiales bacterium | reverse complement strand
AAACGCCATGTGAAAGACATTTGCGCCCATTTTGATTCGGTGTCGGTGTGCCTGTCCAAGGGGCTCGGCGCGCCGGTCGGGTCGGTGTTGTGCGGCAGCGCGGATTTGATCAAACGCGCCCAACGCCATCGCAAAATGCTCGGCGGCGGAATGCGCCAGGCGGGGATATTGGCGGCGGCGGGCATCTACGCACTCGACCATCACATTGACCGTTTGGGCGAGGACCACGACAACGCAAATCGGCTGGCGCAAGGGCTGATGAATATTCCGCCGCTGCAAGTGACCATGCCCGACACCAATATTTTGTTTGTCGATTTGCCCGCGAATGATGTGTTGGCGTTGCAGGCACTTTGCATCCAAGAAAATCTCAACGTCATCATCGGCACTCGCACCCGTCTCGTCACCCACTTGGATGTGACCGCCGCCGATGTGGATCGAGTCATTGATGTGTTCGCGGCGTTTTACCGGGGCAGGGGCTGACCATGCTGCTGATGATCGACAACTACGATTCCTTCACCTTCAATTTGGTGCAGTATCTGGGTGAACTCGGCGAGGACGTGCTGGTCAAGCGCAACGATGAAATCACGCTGGCCGACATAGAAAAGCTGGCACCGGCAAAAATCGTGATTTCCCCCGGCCCCTGTACGCCCAATGAAGCTGGTATTTCGGTGTCGGCCATCACCCACTTCGCCGGCAAAATTCCGCTGCTCGGAGTATGTCTGGGACACCAGAGCATCGGCCAGGCATTCGGCGGCAAAATCATCCATGCCAAATCACTGATGCACGGCAAGACCTCGCAGATCAGCCACGCCAATGTCGGCGTGTTTGCCGGGCTGCCCTCGCCATATCGCGCCACGCGTTACCATTCATTGGTGATCGAGCGTGAATCGTGCCCGGACTGCCTGGAAATCACCGCGTGGACCGACGACGGTGAGATCATGGGCGTGCGGCACAAAACCCTGCCCGTCGAGGGGGTGCAATTCCACCCCGAATCGATCATGACCGATCACGGCCATCAACTGCTGAAAAATTTTTTGCACGCGTACTGAAAACAACCAAGGTCTTCGCCATGTTCACCCCACAAGAAGCCATCAGCCGCCTGTCCGACAAGCGCGAAATTTTTTTTGATGAAATGGTTGATCTGTTCCGCCAGGTCATGGACGGCCGGGTGACGCCGGTGCAGCTTTCGGCGATATTGATGGGGCTGCACGTCAAGACCGAGACCGTTTCGGAAATCGCCGCCGCCGCGCAGGTGATGCGCGAGTTCGCCACCAAAGTCGATGTGGCCGACAAAACGCATCTGGTTGACACCTGCGGCACCGGCGGCGACAAGGCGCACACATTCAATATTTCCACCACGGCGGCATTTGTCGCCGCCGCCGCCGGTGCCAAAGTCGCCAAACACGGCGGGCGCTCGGTGTCGTCCCAATCCGGCAGCGCCGACGTGCTGGAGGCGCTGGGGGTCAATTTGCAACTCACCCCCGCGCAGGTGGCCGATGCCATCAATCAGGTCGGCATCGGTTTCATGTTTGCACCCAACCATCATCCGGCGATGAAATACGCCGCGCCGGTGCGCAAGGATCTGGGGCTGCGCACCATTCTCAATATTCTGGGGCCCCTTACCAATCCGGCGGGCGCACCCAATCAACTCATGGGCGTTTTCCATTTGGATTTGGTCGGCATCCAGGCGCGGGTATTGCAGCAGCTCGGTGCCAAGCATGTGCTGGTGGTGCATGGCGAGGATGGCCTCGATGAAATCACCCTCGGCGGGAAAACCCACGCGGCGGAATTGAAAAACGGGATAGTGACGGAATTTGTGATTGATCCGGCGCGGCTTGGGTTCGGCACGGTTGCAATGGATGAACTGAAAGTCAGCGACAAAGACGCCTCGAAGGCGGTGCTGCTGGATGTACTTAACAACAAGCCGGGTGCCGCCAAGGACATTGTCATCCTCAATGCCGGTGCGGCCATATACGTGGCCGGGCTTGCCGCCGATTTGCCGGGAGGCGTTGCGCGTGCGCGCGAGATGATTGAGTCCGGACTCGCCCGAAAAAAGCTTGATCAACTGGTGGCATTCACTTCATCGATCAAAAACTGATGGCCAATATTCTTGACGAAATTTTGGCGACCAAGCGGCGCGAGGTCACTGAAGCCAAGCGTCGCGTGCCGCTGGCGAAGCTGCATGACGACATCGCCCAGCTAGGGGCAACCCGTGATTTTGTCGCCGCCATTCGTGCCAAACACCGCGCCAACATGCCGGCGGTCATCGCCGAAATCAAAAAGCAAAGCCCTTCGGCCGGACAATTCCGCGCCGCAGGGGATTTTTCACCCGCGCGCTTTGCGGCAAGTTACGAGGCCAACGGCGCGGCGTGTTTGTCGGTGTTGACCGACCGTGAGTATTTCGGCGGTTCAGCCGATGACCTGCGCGCGGCGCGCGCGGTCTGCACACTGCCGATCATCCGCAAGGATTTTATTGTTGATCCATACCAAATTGTTGAGGCGCGCGCCATGGGCGCGGATGCCGTGTTGTTCATTGTTGACGCGGCACCGATCGACGCGTTCCGCGAATGGGAAGAATTGGCCGCATCCCTCGGTTTGGCGGTGTTGATTGAATCCCACTCGCAAGCACAAATCCGCCAGGCGCTGACACTCGCCACACCTTTGATCGGCATCAACAACCGTGACCTGACACGTTTTGCGACCGACCTGGACACGACGTTGCGATTGGCACCCATCGCGGGTGATGATCGTATTGTGGTGACCGAGAGCGGCATCGAAACACCGGAGGCCATTTTGCGCATGACCGAAAACGGCATCATGACTTTTTTGGTCGGCGGTGCGTTGATGAAAGCAGCGGATCCCGGCGCGGCACTGGCTGCGTTGTTTGCGCGCCGCCACAGCGCCTGAATCTCAGTGGGGTGCGGCGCTTTTTGTTGCGTCACTGTCTTCGGCGGGAGCGGACGGAAAACGATGGGAAGCGTAACGCAAGACCAGCGCCGACAATGTGAGTATCAGGATTGAGCCGGTCATCAACACCAGCCCGATGTCCGGTTTGTGGTGGGCATTGACAAAGCCCACCAAATGGCGGGTCAGGGCGGTGATGGCGATGTATATCAAAAACCGAACAGGCATGTGGTTGGTCTTGAAATAGATGCCGACCATGGTGCCGATTTCGAGATAGATGAACAACAGCAGCAGATCTTCAATCGACGGTGCGGTCGGCTTGGACAACACCACCACCATGGCGTGCCCCGCTGCCCAAATGGTGACCGCGCCAATGGCGAACAGCGCAATCAGGTGAAACGCTTCGAGCAAAAATCCGCCCAGCGGGAGGGCGATGCGGCGCAGCCGCCCCTGGGCGGTGTTTGATTTGGTCTCGCTGTACGCTATGGATTCGGGTACGGTGCAGTCCTTCGGTGTGGGTGGTTCGCTGTGGTCGGCTGCGGGGTTTTCAATCAAAGTGGTTCAGCGGTTTGTGTGGGTAGTATAGCGATTCGCTTGTGGAAAAATATGTCGTCCTTGATCGCCTTGATGGCTGGAACGATGGATGCCGTCATGGCGCGGGCACTGCCGTGAAGAGTTGCAGTAAACTTGATTGACTATGGAAAATGGAAATCCGGCATGCGTGTATTGATCGTTGAGGATGATGTCGAAATCGCTAGCAACCTGCATGACTATCTGGAGTCCAGGGAACACGCGGTGGAATCGGCAACAGACGGGCTGGCGGGCTATCGGCTGGCGGTGGCGGGCGAATTCGATGTGATGGTGCTCGACGTGCGGCTGCCCAGGCTGTCGGGACTCGATCTGTGCAGACGGCTGCGTTCAGAGACGGAAATTGACACGCCAGTGCTGATGTTGACGGCGATGGACTCGCTTGATTACAAACTGAACGGTTTTTCGTCAGGCGCGGATGACTATCTGGTGAAACCCTACTCCCTGCGCGAAGTGGAGGCGCGGCTGCTGGCACTGGCCAAGCGCCACAAAGGGCAGGTCATCCAGCGCCAGATCAAGGCGGGTGACCTGGTTTATGATCCCGACAAGCTGGTGGTCACCCACGGCGGCGAGCCGGTGCGGCTGCCGCCAAAATGCATTCGCATCCTTGCGGCGCTGATGCAAAGTCCGGGTAGGGTATTCCGCCGCGGTGAACTCGAAGCCATTGCCTGGGGCGGTGAATTGGTGACCAGCGAAACGTTGCGCGCACACATGCATTTGTTGCGCCGCGCTGGAGCGGCCTGGCATGGCCATTCCCATAGAGACCGTGCACGGCGTGGGTTACCGCCTTGCGGCAGGCAAACCACAGCAGGCGTGACAGCGGCTGTCCAGACAGGAATTTTTTGTGTCAAACACCATTCGTTTCAGCCTCAAACGCCGGTTTGCCATGCATCTGGCGGCGTTTTGTATTTTGTTCGCCGGTGCCCTGTCGGGGGGTTGTTTACATCGTCACCCAGTTGCAGGAAAACGCCCTCATTGACCGTATTGTTGATGACCACATGGATGCGCTGGCGGCGGAATTCGCGGGCGCGCCCGCGAAGGTGCCATTCAAAAGTGCATTGGGTTTGGTGGTGCGTGATGCATCGGGTCGGACAAGCCTTCCAGCCTATCTCGTTGATCTCCCGCCTGGCAGACACTCGGTATGGTCAGGGGAAAAGCTGAATCATGTTTTGGTGCGCGACCATCATGGTGTCAGCCTGTATGTCACCTATTGCCGATCACACCGGCACCCAAAACAATCACTTTCACCCGCGCCTCCCACGCTTATGCCCAACTGGCCTGCCCGCACCACGCCGTCACCGTGGTGCGCAGCCAACAGGAATACGTTACTATACCGACACCGACTCCACCGGCCAAAACAAGAGCCTGATTATTTTCGCAAGCATCAACATCCACCCATGAGTTCCGCCCTCAACACTTTCGTGCAAGCGGCCTCCACTTTCGATCCGTCGGACAGTTTGCTGCCGCTCACGGTTGACGGCGTGTTGGCCGGCTGGATGAAAAAATCATTTATCGAGCGCTTGAACGACTGGCCGGAACATTTTGCGATTCGCCCGCGCGGGGTCGGCTTTCTCGGTCAATACGAATCCGCCGAACACCGCAGTGTGGCTTTCGCCGAAGTGGTGGAATCCCTCGCCACACAGGATGTGATTCGCGGCTGGCGCGGCGAATTGGTCACGGTTGCCGAATCTTTTTATTCGCCGCCGCTGTTTCATGTCGAGCGCGCCGTCTCGCCCTATTTCGGTTTGACTGTTTATGCCTCGCACTTGAACGGCCTGACCGCGCGCAACGGCCAGCCGTATATGTGGCTGGCGCGCCGCGCCGAGTCCAAGTACGTGGAGCGGGCAAGCTCGACAATCTGGCGGCGGGCCGCATCACGCGCGACTGTTCCCCTCTGCAAACGCTTGCCAAGGAGAGCCGGGAAGAAGCCGGCATCGACGCGACGTTGGTCAGTCTGGCGCGCGCCGCCGGTGCGGTGCGCTGCAAACGCGAGACCGAAGAAGGCTTGCACAACGAAGTGATATTTGTCCACGACATCATCCTGCCGGAAACCTTTGTGCCGCAACATCACGATGGTGAAGTGGCGGCGTTTGAATGTGTGCCGATTGCCGACCTGCCAGCCGTGCTGGAAAATCCTTCACAGTTCACGGTCGATGCGGCGCTGGTAATTGTTGATTGCCTGCTCAGGCGCGGTTACCTGCACTCTGATCGAGCCGACTATCTCGACCTGATTCACGCCATGAGGCCATGACGTTTGGATCCGATCGTCCTCTTTTTTCTGCTCGGTGTGGCGGCGCGGCTCGCAAAAAGTGATTTGCGTTTGCCCGATGCCCTCTACGAAACCCTGTCGATATACCTGTTGTTGGCAATTGGCCTGAAAGGCGGCGTCGAGCTCGCCAAACACCCGATCACCACCATTGCGCCGCAGGCGATTGCGGTGATTGCGATGGGGCTGGTATTGCCGCTGCTGGCGTATCCGGTGCTGCGTTTTGTCGGTCGCCTGAATAATTTCGACTCGGCCTCGATCGCGGCACACTATGGTTCGGTCAGTGTGGTCACCTACGCCGTGGGGTTGGCATTTATTGTCAAACAGGGCATTCCTTTCGAAGAATACCTGCCGCTGTTTGTCGTGTTGCTGGAAGTGCCTGGCATTGTTGTGGGTATTTTGCTGGCACGCCTGCACACGCTGAAAACAGTGCAGTGGGGCAATTTGGCGCACGAAATTTTTCTCGGCAAGTCCATCGTGTTGTTGGTTGGCGGGCTGCTTATCGGCTGGCTCGCCGGGCCACAAGGCCTGGATCCGATGCGCGGCCTGTTTTTTGACCTGTTCAAAGGCGTGCTGGCGCTGTTCCTGCTGGAGATGGGTCTGGTCGCCGCCGGTCGTGTCGCGGATCTGAAACGCGCCGGGCCGTTTTTGATCGGCTTCGGCATCGTCATTCCCGTCGTTTTTGCCCTGATTGGCGCGACCCTGGGCAAGTTCATCGGCCTGTCGCTGGGCGGCACCACACTGCTGGCGGTGCTCGCCGCCAGCGCATCCTATATCGCCGCGCCGGCCGCCATGCGCATTGCCGTGCCGGAAGCCAATCCGACACTGAGCATCGGCGCGGCGCTGGCGATTACCTTTCCGTTCAACCTGACCATCGGCATTCCGTTGTATTTCCGGATGGCGCAATTTATTCATCAATAAAACCACATGAATACATTTCCGAAAAAATTGCTGGTGATCATCAGCGAAGCGACCCTGGAAAAACTGCTGGTGCGCGACATCAAGGGCATGGGCGCACATGGCTACACGGTCGCGGATGTGCGCGGCGGCGGCTCGGACGGGATTCGCGACGCCGAGTGGGAGGGCAGCCGCTCCATTCGCATGGAGATTATTTGCGAGCAGGCGGTTGCCGAAAAAATTGCCGCACACGTCATTGCCCATTACGCCAACAATTTTTCCCTGTCTCTCACTGTTTCCGATGTGGGCGTGATTCGCAACGAAAAATTCTAGCCGGCCGTCAATTGAGTGATGGTGCCCTTCTGCTGGTTGTGACGGCGGCATTTCTGCACGCGGCCTGGAATTACCTGCTCAAGAAGTGCGGCGGCGGACTCGGCGTATTGACCTTGTCGGCGATCACCGCCGGCGTGGTGCTCACCCCGTTTGCTCCGTTTCTCATCTGGCAGGGGTTTTCCTTTCCGTGGGGCGTGTGGGCTTCCCTCGGCATGATTGCCGGGGCGGGGCTGCTGCACATGGTTTATTTTTTGCTGCTGGACCGTGCCTATCGCTCAGTCGGCAGCGGCGGCGATCTGTCGGTGGTGTATCCATTGGCACGCGCCACCGGGCCATTGCTGACCATTGTCGCCGCGACACTTTTTTTTGGTGAACACATGACACCCATTGCCGTTGCGGGCGCGGTGCTCATCGGGGTTTCGGCGCTGATCCTCACGGGTGACCCGCGCAAGTTGTTTTCCCGACACGCCAGCAAAGGCGTTGGCTTTGCGCTGTTATGCGGCGGCATGATCGCGTCCTACACCTTATGGGATAAACAAGCGGTGGCGCTGTTCCTGATTCCACCGGTGGTGTTCGACTGGGGGTGCCAATGTCGCGCGGGTGATGATGCTGGTGCCCTACACAAAATTGCGCGCGCCGCAGGCCATGGGACATGCCTGGCGCGATCATCACATGCGCTGCTCCGGCTCCCGCGCCGACCGTTGAGGTCGCCAAATAACCCATTTCCTGATGCGCCATCCAACCAGACGAATTCACGTTGGGTGATGTGCCAAATTTTTTCTGGAAATGCCGCTTACACATGATCAGGGCGGGCGCGGCAACTTTTATGCCTTACCCTTTTGGTGCGAGCCATGGAATTGTTGCGTTTGTGCAACAGCCGACATAGCGGAGGGCGTTTTTACCGCTATTTGCTTGAGGAGAGGGGCTATTTTTGGCAAACTGCCGTGAGCGACCCGAAGAATTTTAGCGGAGAAGCCGTATCGTCATTACGAATCGTAAATTATGTTAATGGATTCTACGATACCGTCTCTGGCCCATGAGGTTTGAGTGTTTGAAATAAATTGCAATCCATTAGCCCCACCGTCAATCCAAAGGAGATTTTTGATGAAGAAAAAATTAATCGCAATTGCAGTCGCTGCGGCCACCGTGGCACCCGCTGCAATGGCGCAAACCGCCAACCCGGTCACATTGTATGGTCGCATTTATGTGATGTTCGAAAGCGTCAAGGCCGATGGCGGCACTGCTGCACCTGTCAGCAGCCGCAACCGTATCAACAACAACGGTTCATCTTTGGTTGGCATTCGTGGCACGGAAGATTTGGGCGGCGGGTTGAAGGCTTTTTTCCAGTGGGAAACAGAAGTCAGGCCCGACCAGAATGACTCCCCTTTTTCAAACCGCAACAGCGGCGTGGGTTTGCAAGGCAATTTCGGTACGGTATTGCTGGGTCGTTGGGATACCCCGTTCAAGCTTGCCAATTCATCAATTGATCCTTTTGGCACCACCACCATTGCCGGTTTGAATTCGGCAATGAGCGACCGCGGCAATTTTGACCGCCGTGAGCAAAACGTGCTGCAATACTGGTCACCGACAATTTCAGGTTTTGCCGGGCGTGTCAGCTATTCGGCCAATGAAGGCAAAACGGCAACGGTCAATCCAGTCGTGACGTCGTTCAACGCCACCTATACCCAAGGCCCGATTTATTTGGCTACATCATGGGAAAAACACAAGGACATCTTCAAGAACTACACGGGCGCAGTTGGCAACGTGGCAGGCGCGGATGAAACCGGCGTTTCGCTGGGTGGCACGGTGACATTTGGTCCAATGCGCGTGGGTGCCTTGATACAGAAGTTCAAGAAAAATGGCGGCGGCACAACGGTGACCTCCGATCAGCGTTCACAAATGTTGAACCTGATCTACACTGCGGGCAAAAACCAGTTCGTGTTCCAACACCAGCGCTCCAAAGATGGCGCGACACGTGCAACCTCAGCAACGGCTTCGGCTGAGCCGGATGCCAAAGTGAATTCGATTGCTCACTTTTACAACTTCTCGCGCCGCACCACGTTGTTGACCGTCTACACACAGACCAAGAACAACCGCTTTGGTTTGGGTGGTTTTGGAGCCAACACCCTCGCAATCGCGGCTGACCAGGATCCGCGTGGCTTGGCAATTGGTATCCGCCACACGTTCTAAGTTTTTCCGCCTTATGTAATACTGAGCGGGCACCTTCGGGTGCCCGTTTTGTTTGCATAACCTGAATATGAACCTTGTTGACACCTTGATAGGTCAAATTGATGCCGGATTGCGAACGGTTTTTTCTGTCGCGCCTGCCGCGCGCAATTCCCCCCTGCCGCCAAACGAATCCCCGTCCACCGATCCATTAAGCGCCAGTGCGGCTGCGGAAAGTGTGCGGCTGATGCGGGTCAACCATGTTGGCGAAATTTGTGCGCAAGGGCTGTATCAAGGGCAATTATTGGTGGCACGCAATGGCTCGACCATTAGAGTCCTTGAGCACGCCGCGTGTGAGGAGCGTGATCATCTGGCGTGGTGTGCGGACCGAATCCACGACTTGGGCGGGCGGACAAGTATTTTGAGCCCGTTGTTTTATGCCGGGGCTTGGGGGCTGGGTGTTGTGTCCGGTCTGGCCGGAGACAAGTGGAGCATGGGTTTTCTGGTGGAAACTGAGCGCCAGGTGGAGGCGCATTTGGATACGCATCTGGAACGACTGCCTTCAGCGGACAGCAAAAGCCGCGCCATTGTCGAACAGATGCGCATCGATGAAATTGCCCATGGCAACAGTGGCGAGGATCAGGGCGCTGTGCCGCTGCCACCGCCAATCAAGGCGGCGATGCGGTTTTCCTCAAAAATAATGACCACCACAACGTACTGGGTGTAGTCGTCCAACAGGCGACAATGCCATGCTAAGACGCGTCGATAATCTCAAAATCGTGGGTGATATTGGCGGTTTTTGCCAGCATTGCCGAGGCGGAACAGTACACATCCGCCGATAATTGAATGGCTCGTCCGACTTTGACCGGATCCAGCGCCTTGCCCGTGACCACAAAGTGAAAATGTATGCGAGTAAACACTTTCGGATCGGTTGCTGCCCGT
>JANPNJ010000110.1:0-3728 GCA_031427395.1 Burkholderiales bacterium | reverse complement strand
CAAGATCGAAGCCCGGCACATCATTGAGGCGGCGCAAAAAGAAATCGACGCAAGCCTCACCGACACGCAGGAGTCATTGCGCACGTTGCGCCTGCAGCAGCAGGAAACCAAAA
Source organism: Burkholderiales bacterium (assembly GCA_031427395.1). Classification (GTDB taxonomy): domain Bacteria; phylum Pseudomonadota; class Gammaproteobacteria; order Burkholderiales; family Usitatibacteraceae; genus UKL13-2. The sequence continues at coordinate 3,615 of JANPNJ010000110.1, read as the reverse complement.
ACCGCGAACACGTTTTGCAAATGGAAGCCTTGAAGCTGACGCAAGCCATCGCCCAGGCCGACGGGAGGCGCGCCGCCATCCGCGAGGAAACCGGCTTGATAGATATTGAGATCGAGCAAGAGCGCGGCGAAATGGCGGCGGCACAGGCCGCACTCGAAGAAGGCGGCAACAAGATTTCCGAAATCACCGACCGCTTGATGCTGCTTGAGGACAAACAACGCGAAGCCGAGCGCGCGCTGGCGGAGGCGCGTGAACGCGTGAACGCCGCCGAGCGCGGCGCGCAGGAGGCCAATTATTTCGAGCGTTCGTGCCACGACAAAATCAAATCACTGACCGAGATGGTCGGCCAACTGGCACAGCGCCAGGACGCGGTGACAGCCAGCAAAACCGCGCTCGCCAGTGAATTGGATGGCTTGCAGGAAGGCAATATCCAGGAGCGTTTGCAGCAGGCGCTGGGGCTGCGGCTGGAAATGGAAAAAGCACTGGCTGAGGCGCGCAATGCCATGGACGCGGCTTCCGGCAAGCTGCGCGGGCTCGACGAGCAGCGCCACGTCATTGAACAAAGCCTGCAACCGCTGCGCGACAAAATCACCGAGCTGCGCATGAAGGAGCAGGAGGCGCGCATCAACGAGGAGACCTTCGCCCAGCAGCTTCTGGACAACGGCGGCAATCTTGAGGAGCTTGCCGAAGCGGTCGAAAAGAAAACCCGCTCCACCGCCTATCAGGCCGAGATCAACCGTCTCAATCAGGAAATCGCCGCGCTCGGCGCGGTCAACATGGTGGCGTTGCAGGAATTGGAGCAGGCCAGTGTGCGCAAGGAATTCCTCGACGCACAATCGCAGGATTTGAAAGAGGCGGTCGAGACCCTCATGTCGGCCATCAAGCGCATTGACCGCGAAACGCGCGACATGCTGCAATCAACCTTCGACATCGTCAACAAAAATTTCATGGAATTGTTCCCGTCGCTGTTTGGCGGCGGCCATGCTTACCTGCGGCTCACCGGCGAGGAGATATTGGATGCCGGTGTGCAAGTGTTCGCCCAGCCGCCGGGGAAAAAGAATACCTCGATCCAGTTGCTGTCCGGCGGCGAAAAAGCCCTGACCGCGTTGTCACTGGTGTTTTCATTGTTCCGCCTCAACCCCGCGCCGTTTTGCCTGCTCGATGAGGTCGATGCACCGCTGGATGATTCCAACACGGAGCGTTTTTGCGAACTGGTGAAAAAAATGTCGGCTTCAACCCAGTTTTTGTTCATCACCCACAACAAAGTGACCATGGAAATGGGCGAGCAACTGGTCGGCGTGACCATGAACGAGCCAGGTTGCTCGCGTATTGTCGAGGTGGATATTGAGTCGGCGAAAAAATTCGCCGTGATGCCGCAGGCGGTGGCGGCGTAGGTTTGATTTTTTGCCGCAGATAAAGTCTATGAAATTTGGAACCGCCGATGAACGCCGATGAGCGCCGATAAAACCCTCCGCCGAGTTGTCATTCCGACAGAGCCCGCATTTGGGCTTTGATGCATCCCATCCGCATCAAGTGGCGCTGAATTTGCCGCCACCGGTGACGCGGGTTCGGTTTTGGGTTATAAATTGTGTCCTGATGCGGATGGCCGGACAATGTGTTTCAATACTTAAAAAGGCAATGTGGATGCGGCTTTCGGGGCAAAAATGGCTGGAAACGCTTGTGGGATATAGGGTTTTAATCCGCGTTTGTCCGCATTCCTCTGCGACTGATCGACATGACATCGCCTGAAAGCACACCATGATTTCCGATTTCCAATTCGTCCTCATCGGCGTCATCGCGGTGGTGATTGTCGGCGTGATTGTCTATAACCGCTGGCAGGAGTCGAAATACCGGCGGCGCGCCGAGCAGGCATTTGCGCACGGCCCGACGGCGGGGGTGGATGCGCTGTTTGCCAATCTCGGCGGGGGCGGAACAGGCGGGCGGGTCGAGCCTTCGTTTGGCCAGGTCGAAGCAGGCCGTGATGCCGATGATCAGGCGCTGGATGAGTTGACCGCGCCCATCGGCACGAATGAAACGGGTCCCGCCGGCCCGGCCAACGAGCTGGCACCTGCCATCAACGCCGAGATCGACACCATCGCCATGATCCTCGCCGATGCGCCGGTGGTGGCGGATCGTTATGCGCCGATGATTGCGCAGTCACAAAAAATCGCCCGCAATATTTTGTGGGAAGGCCTGGTAGGCGGACTGTGGCAGCAGATTGATCCGACCCTTGATGAATCCTACCGCGAGCTGCGGGCCGGGCTGCAACTGGCGGACCGCAGTGGCGCGGTGGACACGGTCACCCTGCAAAATTTTGACGAGGCCATGGCCAATTTTGCCGCCGGCATCAATGCGGTGTCGCAGCGCGAGCCGGTGCAGGAGGCGGCGCGCCGCGCGCAGATGGTTGACGCATTTTGTGCCGAGACCGACATCGAGATTGTGGTCAACCTCATCGGCAAAAGCGGTGTGACCTTTGCCGCGACCAAGGTGCGCGGGCTGGCCGAGGCGCAGGGCATGGTGGCGCTGGCCTCGGGTGAGTTCGCCAAAAAAGATGAATACGGCCGCCTGTTGTTTGTGCTGCGCAACGGCAACCCTGCCGAGCCACCGGGCTTTCGCGGTGATGCGGCCTACCTGACCACACTCAGTTTTGCCCTCGATGTGCCGCGCACGCCCCAGGTCGGCCAGATATTCGAGCGCATGTTCACTGTGGCATTGCAGTTTGCCGACGCACTGCATGGCGAAGTGGTGGACGACAACAAAAAAACGCTCACCGCGCACGGCCGCAAATTGATCGCCGAATCGATCCATGGTGTCACCGGCGAATTGCGGCAAAAGGGCATTGCGCCGGGATCGTCGATGGCGCTGCGGCTGTACGCCTGAATTCATGGTGGCGCAACCAGCCAGCGCGCGCGTGGCCGCCCTCCGGCGCGAGCTGGAGGATCATCTTTACCGCTACCACGTGCTCGACGCCCCTACCATCGCCGACGCCGAGTACGACGCCCTGTTCGCCGAATTGCTGGCGCTCGAACAGGCCCACCCGGCGCTCGCCGACGCTGCCTCGCCCACCCAGCGGGTGGGGGCCGCGCCGCTGGATGCCTTCAACGAAGTCAGCCACCGCCAGCCAATGTTGTCGCTGGCCAATGCATTCACGGAAGCCGACATCACCGCCTTTGACAAACGCTGCCGCGAGGCTCTCGACACCACCGAAATCGAATATGCGTGTGAGCCGAAATTTGACGGGCTGGCGATTTCGCTAACCTATATCGACGGCAAGTTTGTCCAGGGTGCCACCCGCGGCGACGGCGCGGTCGGCGAGGATGTCACACAAAACCTGAAAACCATCCGCGCCATTCCCCTGCACATCGACCACGCACCGGCATTGCTGGAGGTGCGCGGCGAGGTGGTGATGCAGAAAAAGGACTTTGCCCGTCTCAATGCCGCGCAGGCGGCGCGCGGGGAGAAGATTTTTGTCAATCCGCGCAACGCCGCCGCCGGTGCGCTGCGGCAGCTTGATTCCAGGCTGACCGCAAAACGCCCGTTGTCGTTTTTTGCCTATGGCATCGGTGCCACCGAAAACATGCCGCTGCCGCCGACCCACAGCGCCACCATGGATAT
>JANPNJ010000109.1:0-4031 GCA_031427395.1 Burkholderiales bacterium | reverse complement strand
CAAATGGGCTGGCTGAGTGATCCGCGCGATCTGCCCTATTGGACTTATGACGCGCCCTACCTGATGAGAAACGCCGACTGGCTGAAGTCGTGGGGCGGAAGAATGTTGCGCATGATCGGCATGGCACAGTTGAGCGTGGTTGATGTGCGCTCGGCAGACGAATTCAATTCCGGGCATATACCGTTTGCGCTCAACATACCTGCGGAGGTATTCAAGGGCAATCTCGCGGACCTCAACAAACTAGCCAAAACTTTGGGCCCCGCCGGTGTCAATGCCACACACGAAGCGGTGATTGTTTCCGGCGGCGGATTGACCAGGGAGGCGGCGCTGGCCTTCGTCATGTTGGAAAAGTTGGGACAGAGAAAAATATCCGTGCTCATGGAGGCGGCCGACAAGTGGGTGCAGCTTGGTTTTGTGGTGACGGCTGAAAAAACCTTGGTTGGCACCGGCAAGTCACCCATGGACATGGCGATACCACCATCCATCTATCCGGAAAATTTTCGACAAGACATCATCATTGCGAACCCGGGCAGCAGCAAAGGTCTTTTCCCCAAAGTGTTTATTGCCTCGGGCAAAAGTGTGCCCGCCAAAGCCCCGGACGGCAAAATCGTGCATGTACCCTATACCGCGCTGCTCAATGCCGACGGCACACCCAAAGCTGCCAAGGATATTTGGAACATCCTCGCCAAAGCCGGGGTGCCGCGTTATGCGGAGCTGATCAGCTTTGCCGAAGATCCAGGTGAGGCCGCCATCAACTATTTCATCCTGAAACTGATGGGTTATCCGGATATCAAGATGTTGGCGATCTGACACTCGCCATGATGCGATTCAAAAAAGGCGGGAGCCGCAAGCATGAGTGACACCTGGAACAACAACGCGCCGATCTACCGGCAGCTTAAAGAACGCATTGTCGGCATGATGCTCGATGGCGCATTGAAGGCGGGCGATGCGCTGCCTTCGGTGCGGCAAATCGCCGCCGATTTTCAGCTCAATCCGATCACCGTGTCGCGCGCGTATCAGGAGCTCGCCGACGAAACACTGGTCGAAAAACGCCGGGGCATCGGCATGTATGTAACCGAAGGCGCGCTGGAAAAATTGCTAGCCAGCGAACGCGAACACTTTCTCAACGAAGAATGGCCCGCCATAATCAAACGCATCCGCCGTCTCGGCCTGGACGCTCAAGAGTTGTTGTACAACGCGCAAACAGGAGGCGAAAAATGAGCGCCGTCATTTCCGCCAAGGGCTTAACCAAACGTTATGGCAAATTGACGGCCGTGGACCACATCGACCTGGATATTCCGGCGGGTCGAATCGTTGGCCTGATCGGCCCGAATGGTTCGGGAAAAACCACCGCGCTCAAGGCCATACTCGGCTTGACCAATTGTGAGGGCGAGCTGAGTGTGTTGGGCCTGGATCCCCACACCCAGCGCGATGCGCTGATGAATGACGTGTGTTTCATTGCCGATGTGGCGATTTTGCCGCGCTGGCTCAAGGTGGGAGACGCCATCGATTTTATCGCCGGGGTTCATCCGAAATTCGACCGCGCCAAAGCCGAACGCACCCTGGCCGCGACCAAACTCAAACCGGCCATGCGCGTGAAAGAAATGTCCAAGGGCATGATTGTGCAATTGCACCTGGCGCTGGTGATGGCCATTGACGCCAAACTGCTGGTGCTGGATGAACCCACCCTTGGCCTCGACATTTTGTACCGCAAGCAGTTCTACCAACACCTGCTGGAGGATTATTTCGACCAGAACAAAACCATCATCGTCACCACCCACCAAGTTGAGGAGATCGAACACATCCTCACCGATCTGATTTTCATCCGCGAGGGCAAGCTGGTGTTGACGGCGGGCATGGATGAAGTCGGCGCGCGTTTTTGTGAGGTCATGGTGACGGCCAACAACACCGAGGTCGCGCGCGCACTCAACCCCATTGATGAACGCCAGGTGTTTGGCAAGTCGGTGATGTTGTTTGACGGTGTGCCGCGCACGGTGCTCGAAGCGTTGGGGGAAGTGCGCACACCCGGCATCGCCGACTTGTTTGTCGCCACCATGAAAGGAACCTACGCATGAACACATTCAAGTGGCTGCTGAAACGTGAATTCTGGGAACACAAGGGCGCATTTTTCTGGGCACCGGTGGCCGTCGCCGGCATCATGACACTGTTTATCGCGGTTTCACTTGCCATCGCCCTGGCCGGGGTGAGTGACGGGCTCAAGGTCAACGGCATGGACATCAGCGAATTGTCACGCGCGCTGACGCCTGAACAAACCGCCGCGTTTGCCGCCAAACTTGTGTTCGGCTATGTTGGCATTGCCATGCCGATTTTTATGGTGTTCACCATTGGCGTGTTCTTTTTCTGTCTGGGTGCGCTGTACGACGAGCGCCGCGACCGCAGTGTGTTGTTCTGGAAATCGCTGCCGCTGTCGGATCACGCCACCGTGTTGTCGAAAGTCGTCATTGCCATTGGCGTAGCACCCGTCATCGCGATGGTGATTGCCACCGCCACCGCCGCGCTGGTTGCGCTGTTGGTCGGCATTGCCGCACTGGTGCTGGGCATCAATTTGTTCAGCGCACTTTTGACCGATTGGGATTTCTATCTTGCCCCCATACAGATGACGGCCATACTGCCCGTCTATGCCATGTGGGCGTTGCCGACCATCGGCTGGCTCTTGATGGTCTCGGCGTGGGCGCGCGGAAAGCCGCTCTTGTGGGCAGTGGGCGTGCCGGTGATGTCCGGCATTTTGTTGAGCTGGGCGCAACGCATGTTTGCCTTTGACTGGAACACCGGCTGGTACTGGAAAAACATTGTCGGCCGCCTGCTGGGAAGTGTCATGCCCGGCGGCTGGCTGTCGGACAACCGGCAAATGTCCGCCGGTGAACACAACAGCATGACCGCACTCGGTGATGTCTTGAACCAATCATGGCAATTGTTTGGCGGGGCAAACATTTGGCTTGGCGCGGCAGCAGGGGCATTGATGATTTATGCGGCAATCCGTCTGCGCGGCTGGCGTGATGAGGGTTGAGGGTGCGTGCAATTTATCCGCAACACCCGCAATTCGCGCATCGTTTTTGCAAATTGGTCGGAATGGTTTGGTGTTGTTGGTGCCGCACCCATAAAGTGAGCCCATCAACAACACCAATCACCAACCAGGAAAAAATCATGTTCAAAACAAACCACACACCGAAAGACGACACCGGCTACACCACACTGCTGGCCGCCATGTTTATATTGATTGCCACCGCCATATTCAGCAGCGCCCCGGCCAAGGCAAACAACATTGTCGCCGCCGAATCCGTCGTGCATGTCGTGTTTGTGGAAGCCATTGTGGTGACGGCAACCCGCCTGAAATAAAGCCGGTCACTCAAAAGCGTTCATCCGGCGGCAGGTAGCGCCATTGTCCGACCGGCAGTTTCGCCATGGAAATTTTGCCGATGCGGATGCGCTTCATTGCCCGCACCTGCAAACCAACACAGCCGCACACATGCGCGATCTGGCCGTGTTGCACCCCCTTCAGCGCAAAGCGCAATCGTGTTTCGTTTTGCCAACTCACTTTTGCCGGTGGCAAAACGCGGCGATTGAAACTCAAACCATGGTTGAGTTGTTTCAGGCCATGTGGCGCGATTTCACCGGCAACCTCAACGATGTATTCCTGTTCGACCGTGGCCGCGTCGTTCACCAATTTGCGCAGCACCCGCCAATCCTGCGTGAACACCACCAAACCACTCGCCAGCGGCTGCAAGGGCAATGCGGCGGTGTGGCGCGAAAAATGCCGCTTCTGCGGAACAATGCCGGAGGTGTCATCGGTGGCGTGATTGTTGAGCGCAATCGACGGCAATTCCCCGACTGCCAATCCGGGCGGCTGGTGCACCAAAAACGTCACCAGTTCGACCGGCGTGAGTGTTGCCTCGGGGTGCAGCACAATGGCCTCGGAAGTCACACGCGATTCAGGCTCATGCACCACCACGCCATCCACGCTAACCCAGCCGCCGGCGATATAGATTTCGGCATCACGGCGTGAGCAGGGC
>JANPNJ010000108.1:0-2515 GCA_031427395.1 Burkholderiales bacterium | reverse complement strand
CCATACAACATGACAAAAAACGCGTCGGCGTCCGGGTACGACGCGCCCCACGCCAGCCGCCAGCTCATCAGCTTGCCGGCGCGTGACTCTTTCAGCAAATCCGGCCATTGTGCTTTGGGGAAATTGATTTTGATGCCGATGGCGGTCATGCTTTTTTTCCAGCCTTCATCCATCTGGCGATCACGCAGGGTGGGGGTGGACGACATTTCGATCACCAGCGGTGCACCATCAGGGCGTTCACGAAAGCCGTCGCCGTCGCGATCTTTATAGTCGTACATATCGAGCAGCGCGCGGGCACGCGCGGGGTCGTATTGGTTGGCTTCGGTGCGGAAAGAGGACTCATACCCAAAGGCTCCCGGCCCGATTGGCGATTCGGCGGGAACCGCCTGGCTCTTGCGCAATATCTGTATCTCCTCGCCGACGTTGTAGCCCAGCATCATGGCGCGCCGCAGCGCCACTTTATCCGGCGTATAACCGCCGACAACCGGGTTTTCCATCGCAAAATAAGCGTAGGTCACTTCCATGGATGGTGTGCGGCTCAATTGCACTCCCATCCGCGCCAGGTCCTTTGCCAGCGCCCCGCCGGGCACGGCAATGTTGGCGAATTCGTTGGGCACACGGTCAATATAGTCATGCTGCATATTGCGAAACGACAGCCAGCGCGGCTGGTTTTCCTCGACCACATAAAATTCGATGCGGCCGATCATCGGCAGACGTTTGCCTTTGAGTTTTTGGTAGGTTGCCTGCATCGCGGCATCATCGGCCGGCGGCTCGGCGTCCCAGTATTCCTCACGGAAATTGGGGTTGGCGACCAACACGGTGCGCGACGAGCGTTTCCATTGCTCGAGCTTGTAGGGCCCGGTGCCGACCGGATTGGCCATGATGTCGTTGGCGTATTTCTCCACCACTTCACGCGCCATCATGGCCGAAACCGAATTGAAGGCCAGCATGTACAAAAAATTGTAATCGGGTGCAATCAATTTGATGCGCAGGGTGTAACGATCCAGCAATTGAAAACCTTCAATCGGCAGATCGTAGTCAAATTTGCCGGTGTCGCGCTGATGTTGTTTGAGGCGTTCCATGCCGGCGATTTTGCCGTCGAGAAATTGCAGATTGGGGGATCTTGTCTTGGCGTCAAACAAGCGCTTCATGCTGTAGACCAGGTCAGCGGCGACCATTTCGCGTTTTTTGCCGCCAAAGGCGGCATCGTCGGCAAAATAAATGCCCTTGCGGAATTTCAGGGTGTAGGTGGTGCCGTCCGGCGACACCTCGGGCATGTCTTCGAGCACATTGGGCTTGAGTTTCAGCGGCCGCGCCAGATAATCGTAAGTCAGCGGCGTGTCAAAAATATTGGTGAACACATAGTTGGAATACCAGTCCGAGGTCTGTGCCGGATCAAAGCCAGTCTCGGCAATTTCAAACGCCCAGCGCAACACTTTGTTTGGGTCGGCGGCGGGGCTTGCATGAAGCGGCGGCAACATGGCGCAGATGAGCGCCATCAGCAAGGCAGACCAACGCCTCACCCTCACCGTTTGGCCTCGTATTGTTTCATCAAGGGCACATCGACATCGACAAAGCGCCACCACGATTGTGATTGCACCAGCGGGCGGCGAAAGCCGAGCACATAGGGAAACATAAGATCGGTGATGATGCGGTGGGTGTTGATTTTCCACGGTGCGTAGGCCACCATGATGCGCGCCATTTGCTGATACAGCCGGGTGCGCTCGGCGCTGTGCGGCAGCAATTCGGATTGCTCAAACAACGCGTCGTATTCTTTTGACTTGAAACGCGCGCGGTTGCCCTTGAAGCCTTCGTTGGGACCATACAGGGTCTGCAACCAGGTGTCGGCACCGGGCGAGGTTGCCGAATTGCCCAGTTGCCACATCATCAATTTGCCGGCGTTGGATTCTTTCAAAAAATCCGGCCACTTGCCCTTGCGTACCTCGATGCGCAGCCCCACCGCGTCCATGGAGCGTTTCCACAATTCATCAAATTGTTTGTCGCGGTCGGTCGGGGTGGAATTGTGTTTGAGCACCAAAGGGCTGCCGTCGGGCATGCTGCGGTAGCAGATTTTTCCCGATGGATCACAGTCTTTTGGATTGACTTTGTAGCCGTACAAATCGAGCAGTGCCTTTGCCTTGGCCGGGTCAAACTCATTGGCCGAGGTGCGGAAATCCGGCTCCCAGCCGTGTGCCCCCGGCGCATAGGGGGTGTGCGCCGGAATCGCCTGGCCTTTGCGGATGATGTTGATCTCATCCATGGTTTTGTAGGCCAGCGAAATCGCCCGGCGCAACGCCACCTTGTCCGGCGTGTAGCCACCGACCGTGGCATCCTCCATGTTGAAATAGATGAAGGTCAGGTCGAGCGCCAGCACCTGCTGCATTTGTATGCCGGCTTTTTGCAAATTGGGCGCGAGCTTGTTGCCGGGAATGGAGATGTTGGCAAAGTCCTCCGGCAGAATCCAGAGCAAATCAAATTCGTTGTTCAGGAAGGACAAATAACGCGGCTGGCGCTC
>JANPNJ010000107.1:0-2315 GCA_031427395.1 Burkholderiales bacterium | reverse complement strand
CATGCCGTGACGGCGCGCGGCATCAATGGCGGCTGCGGTTTCGGCCTCGGACTGAATGCGGTTGACGGCTTTTTGCACGTCAGCATCAAAATCCTGCACCCCAATGCTGATGCGGTTGAATCCCAGCCCCGCGAGAGCGGCAATTTTTGCGTCATTGGTTGTTCTCGGGTCAATCTCCACGGAATACTCGCCGCCGGCCAGCTCAAAATGGCGTGCGAGGCCGGCCATCAATTCCTGCAATTCCGCCACATCCAAAAATGTCGGCGTGCCGCCGCCCAGATGCACCTGCTCCACCCGCCTCGGCCCCGCCAGGTGTCCGGCGGTCAACGCGGCCTCGCGTTCCACATACCTCAGGTATTTGGCGCTGCGTCCATGGTCGCGCGTGGTGATTTTATTGCAGCCACAATAAAAACAAATCGTGTCGCAAAAAGGCAGATGGATGTACAGTGACAATGGCATCGATCCATCGCGCACGGTGCGTCGGCCGAGTGCGGCGGCGTGTGCCGAAGCGGCATGGGCTTCGACAAACCGATCTGCGGTTGGATAGGAGGTGTAACGCGGCCCGTTGTGGTCGTAACGGCGGATCAAATCCACATCCACCACCAGCGTGCTGTCGCAGTTGGCGGTCGCGGATTGTGGACTGGCAATATGCATGGTGGTTGTCGCCGTATAGTCGCCCCGTGCGGGGTTCGCCGAGGTCTGGAGGTCAGATGATGGACTCTTGCCGGACACCGGTTTTGACGCAGATCAAATGAAGCTGGGCTATAGTGGAGACGTTGGCTCATTCAAATCGATCCCCACCAACGATTAACAATCGCCCAACAGGACATCATGAAAATAGAAACTTTGCGGCAGCGGCCGGGCCCCGTGGACGCAGGCGCGCTCCGAACCGCCTGCGCAGACTGTAATTTGCGTGAAATCTGTTTGCCTGCCGGTCTTACCGAAATCGAGATCAATAAACTCGATGAACTGGTCAGCAGCAGGGTGAAAGTCAGGCGCGGTGAAGCGGTGTTTCGCGCGGGTGCCGCCTTCAATGCGATCTACGCGATTCGCAGCGGCTTTTTCAAATCACGCGTATCCACCGAGGACGGGCGCGAACAGGTGACCGGGTTTTCCATGGCCGGTGAAATTCTCGGCATGGATGGCATCGGCCACGGCGAGCACAATTGTGACGCGGTGGCGCTGGAGGACAGCGAAATCTGTGCCATTCCCTACAGCCATCTGGAGACGCTGGCGCACGAGCTGCCGTCTTTGCAGCGCCATTTCCACAAGGTCATGAGCCGTGAAATTGTCCGCGAAAACGGCGTCATGATGCTGCTCGGTGTCATGCGCGCCGAGGAGCGGCTCGCGGCATTTTTGCTCAATCTGTCACAGCGGCTGAATGCACGCGGGTATGCCGCCCTCGAATTCAACCTGCGCATGACCCGCGAGGAAATCGGCAGCTACCTTGGCATGAAACTCGAAACCGTCAGCCGGGCGTTTTCAAAATTCCAGTCGGAAGAGATCATTGTTGTGGATCAAAAGCACATACGCATTGTGGACATCATCGCCTTGCGTAAAATCTACGCGCACCACAGCCAATAAATTTTTTCCCCGCCGCACGGTTTCTCTCGTGCCACCGCGCGACCTGCTTATAAAGCTCGCGCGTTTGATCTTTATCAACATCACCACCTTTGGGCTCCATAAGATTACAGCCATGTAATTTATCCAAAGGTGTCAAATGCAAAAGCAGGGACAGGCCATCTCGGTGTTGATCGTCAGCACCCTGGCATTCACCGTGTGTTTCATGGTGTGGATGATGTTCGGGTGATTGGCATCCCCATCAAAAAAACACTGAATCTCAACGCCACCGAATTTGGCCTGCTGACCGCGGCACCGGTGCTCACCGGCTCCTTGGTGCGCGTGCCGCTGGGCATCTGGACGGACCGGTACGGTGGGCGCATTGTCATGACCTTGCTGATGGCGGCAACCGTGCCGGCCATCTGGCTGATGAGTTACGCCACCGCCTACTGGCATTTTCTGGTGATTGGCCTGTTTGTTGGCCTTGCGGGAGGATCGTTTTCGGTTGGCACGCCCTATGTCGCGCGCTGGTTTCCGAAACAGCGCCAGGGGTTGGCGATGGGGGTGTTTGGTGCCGGCAACTCGGGTGCGGCGGTAAACAAATTCATCGCCCCGGCAATCCTGGTCGCATTTGGCTGGACCATGGTGCCGCAGGTGTACGCCGGCATCATGCTCGGCACGGTCATTTTGTTCTGGATGTTCAGCCACAGCGACCCGGCGCATCTGGTGCCGAGTGATGTCAAATTCATCGACCA
>JANPNJ010000106.1:0-4399 GCA_031427395.1 Burkholderiales bacterium | reverse complement strand
GCGAATTCCGGTAACCTCTTGTTCCTGCTTTGTTTTTTTCTCAAGAACGAGTCGAAATTTCTCAAGCAGGCGCGGCGCATAGGCCTTCAAATTGGTGGCAATCGCACCATTGGCTGCCGCAATAATCACCGTGGAACCCTCTATCGCAGCAACCCGGCAAAGCTTTTCCCAACCGGGCGGGAGGGTTTCCGCAAACAAATGTTGAAGGCGGGCCAGCCGCCGATGTTGCGCCACCAAAGGTGCCATCGTGTCGTCGTCGCCAAACAGGGTGCCAAGGGTTTTGAAGCGGTTTTTCAAAATTGTGGTGTCCGGCAAAGGATGCAATGAATATTATTTTAGTCTCGGATAGTTTGGCCAAAAGCCGAATCGTCACGATTTCACAGTCGCAGATCATTATGGCGGCAATGGGCTTTGTCAGCGCGGGTTTCATGTTTGCGCTGGGCACCTACTGGGTGACCATGAAATACGCGGTTGATATCCAGAACCCGTTCATCCAAAGCCTGATCTCCACCCTCACCCAGCAAAATACCCAGCAGGCCGAGCGCGACATGCGCGAACAGCTCAATTCGCTGGCTGTGAAGCTGGGCGAATTGCAGGCACGCATGATGCGCCTCGATGCCTTCGGCGAGCGTCTTGCCAAGGTGGCCGGGGTCAAGGGCGAATTCAAATTTTCCGAAACCCCAGGGGTCGGCGGCCCGGCATCGATGTCGGACATGACAGGTGACATCAGCTACCGGGATTTCACCTCCAAGCTGGCCGATGTCTCACGGGTGCTTGATGACCGTGCCGACAAACTTGGCGTGCTCGATTCGGTGCTGATGGAAGGCCGTCTCGCCGCCAAGGCAATTCCGACTGTGCTGCCGGTTGACACCGGCTACTATTCATCCAATTTTGGCTACCGCATTGATCCTTTCAATGGCCGCAGCGCCTTCCACGCCGGGGTCGATTTCATCGCCGCGCCGGGTTCGGCGATCATGGCGGCGGCGGGCGGTGTGGTGGCGGCGTCAGAATGGCACACCGAATACGGCAATCTGGTCGATATCGACCACGAAAACGGCCTGACCACACGCTACGCACACCTGTCGAAAAAGACCGTGAAGGTTGGCGACGTGGTGTTGAAAGGCCAGCGCATCGGCGACCTCGGCCAAACCGGCCGCGCCACCGGCCCGCATTTGCATTTTGAAGTCCGCGAAAATTCGGTTCCGCTCAATCCGAACCGATTCCTCAAATTCGCCCGCGCGCAAGAGCCTGCCCAGGCTGTCAAAACCGCCAGCGCCCCGTAAGCCGTTTTTATCTTTTCCCGTGTCGTTCGCAATGGCGGCGGCACGCGCCTGCCTGCGCCCGCAATTCCAATTTCCCCAGAACAAAAAATTTGAAAGCACCACATGATTGACACCTTTCTCAAAGCCATTTTTGGCAGCCGCAACGACCGCCTGCTGAAACAGTACCGCAAGCGTGTACTCGACATCAACGTTCTCGAGCCGGCCATGATTGCCCTCACGGATGAGGCGCTCAAGGCCAAAACCCAGGAATTCAAGGAACGTTTCCAAAAAGGCGAAACCCTTGACGCGCTGCTGCCGGAAGCCTTTGCCACGGTGCGCGAAGCCGGCAAACGCTCGCTCGGCATGCGCCACTTTGATGTGCAACTGGTCGGCGGCATGGTGTTGCACGACGGCAAGATCGCCGAGATGCGCACCGGCGAGGGCAAAACCCTGATGGCGACGCTGCCGTGTTATCTCAACGCCATTGCCGGCAAGGGCGTGCATGTGGTCACCGTCAACGACTACCTCGCCAAACGCGACAGCGAGTGGATGGGGCGGCTGCACCAATTCCTCGGGCTGTCGGTTGGCTGCAATCTGTCGCAGATGGACGAGGCCGACAAACGCGTCGCGTTCCAGTCCGACATCACCTACGGCACCAACAACGAATTCGGTTTTGATTATCTGCGCGACAACATGAAGACCGCCAAGATTGAACGGGTCATGCGCGGGCTCAATTTCGCCATTGTTGATGAGGTTGATTCGATCCTGATTGACGAGGCACGCACGCCGCTCATCATCTCCGGCCAGGCGGAGGACTCGACGGCGATGTACATCAAGATCAATGTGCTGATGCCGCATTTGACCAAGCAGGAAACCGAGGACGGCCCCGGCGACTATTGGTGTGATCTCAAGCAGCATCAAGTCACCCTTTCCGAACAAGGCCACGAGCGCGCCGAGGAATTGATGGCGGAAAAAGGCTTGTTGCCGCCTGGCGCGTCGCTGTATGACCCGGCCAACATCATGCTCATGCACCACCTGTACGCGGCGGTGCGCGCCCACGCCCTGTATCACAAGGATCAGCATTACGTTGTGCAGAACAACGAGATTGTCATTGTTGACGAATTCACCGGCCGCATGATGACCGGGCGGCGCTGGTCGGAAGGCCTGCACCAGGCGGTCGAGGCCAAGGAAGGCGTGCAGATCCAGAACGAATCACAGACACTTGCTTCGATCACCTTCCAGAATTATTTCCGCCTATACGGCAAGCTGGCCGGCATGACCGGCACCGCCGACACCGAAGCGTTTGAATTCCAGCAGACCTACAGCCTGGAAACCGTCATCATCCCGCCCAACCGGCCGATGGTGCGGCATGACGAAAACGACTTGATCTACATGACCATAGCCGAGAAAGACCGGGCGATTGTTGATGCGGTCAAGGATTGCCACGAGCGCGGCCAGCCGGTGTTGCTGGGCACCACCTCGATCGAAAATTCCGAATTGCTGTCGGAGCTGTTGAAAAAAGAAAAATTGCCGCATGAAGTGCTGAACGCCAAGCAGCACGCGCGTGAAGCCGACATCATCGCCCAGGCCGGCAAGCCCAAACAAATCACCATCGCCACCAACATGGCCGGCCGCGGCACCGACATCGTGCTCGGTGGCAATCCCGAGCCGGCCATTCACGCCATCGAGAACGACGAAAAACTGTCGGGGGCCGACAAGGCGCAAAAACTCGCCGCCATCCGTGCCGACTGGCAAATCGTGCATGAAGAAGTGGTGGCGTCGGGCGGGCTGCATATTGTCGGCTCCGAGCGGCATGAATCACGCCGCATCGACAACCAATTGCGCGGCCGCGCCGGCCGCCAGGGTGACCCCGGCTCGTCGCGTTTTTTCCTGTCGTTTGAAGACCCGCTGCTGAAGATTTTCGCCGGCGACCGTTTGAAAGCCATCATGGCACGCCTGAAAATCCCCGAAGGCGAGGCCATTGAGGCCAAGATGGTGTCACGCTCCATCGAGGGCGCACAACGCAAGGTGGAAGCGCGCAACTTTGACATCCGCAAACAATTGCTCGAATACGACGACGTTGCCAACGACCAGCGCAAGGTGATCTACCAGCAGCGCAACGAATTGCTCGACGCCGATGACATCACCGAAACCATCAGCGCCATGCGCAGTGACGTGCTGGCGCAAGTCATCCATACACACATTCCGCCCGAGACATTGGAGGAGCAGTGGGATGTCCCCGGTGCCATCAAATCACTCGACAATGACTACGGCATCAAATTGCCGATAGACCAGTGGCTGGCATCAGACGAGGAAATCGACACCGAAGCCGTGGTCGCCCGGGTGCTGCAACACGCCACCGAAGAATACAACAGCAAATTCGCCGACGTGGACAAGACACTTTTGCACCAATACGAACGCTCGGTGATGTTGCAGGCCATTGATACCTTTTGGCGCGAACACCTGGCCGCGCTCGACTATCTGCGCCAGGGCATTCACCTCCGGGGTTATGCGCAAAAGCAACCCAAGCAGGAATACAAACGCGAAGCCTTTGAGTTGTTCGGCAATTTGCTCGACAGCGTCAAGCGCCAGGTCACACAGATTCTGGTCAACGTGAAAGTGCAAACCCAGCAGCAAATCGAGGAGGCCGAACGCGCCGCCGAAGCCGCCAACGCCCGCTCGGCCACCAATGTGCAGTATCACCACGCGGACTACGATGCGGCACTGGAGCAGGCGGACAAGGAAACGGAAGAGCAGGCAGCCCGGCCCTTTGTGCGCGAAGGCGTGAAAATCGGCCGCAATGATCCTTGTTTTTGCGGGTCAGGCAAAAAATACAAACACTGCCATGGCAAGCTGTCGTAGGGCACCTGCGCGGGGCGGCTCGTTTGCAGCCTTGCAATATCCGCCGATGGACGCCGATAAAAGCAAATACCCGCCGATAAAAACAAAACTGCCATCGTAAATTGTGCCTTGGGCTTTTTCGGCGCGTTTTTGTTTTGATCGGCGTCCATCGGCGGTTAAAAATCCGCTGCCCAACTAAACCCAATTCCGCCCGTTGACAAAATCTTTGAGCAACGCTGCCTCGGCGCTACCCGCCTCCGGCTGCCAGTTGTAGCGCCATGTCGCGTGCGGTGGCA
>JANPNJ010000105.1:0-2287 GCA_031427395.1 Burkholderiales bacterium | reverse complement strand
CTGGGCGTGGGTGTCGGACTATGGCTCGTCCGACAAAGCAGAGGAATTCAAGGCGTTGTTTGCCTACTCACCACTGCACAACATTCGCGCTGGCAGCAAATACCCGCCGATCCTGGTGACCACCGCCGACCACGATGACCGTGTGGTGCCGGCGCACAGTTTTAAATATACGGCTGCCTTGCAGGCGGCGGATACGGGGGTTGCGCCAAAGTTGATTCGCATTGAAGTGAGCGCCGGGCATGGCGCGGGCAAGCCCACTTCCAAAATCATTGAGGAGCGCAGTGATATGTTGGCGTTTATTGCGAATGTGTTTGGGGTGGAGGTGAAATAAAAAGTGAGGAGGTGGGGAAGTGA
Source organism: Burkholderiales bacterium (assembly GCA_031427395.1). Lineage (GTDB taxonomy): Bacteria > Pseudomonadota > Gammaproteobacteria > Burkholderiales > Usitatibacteraceae > UKL13-2. Next base: position 1,933 of record JANPNJ010000105.1, on the reverse strand, counting down.
GGAAGTCAGAAAAGCGCCACTGCGGAGCTTTCCTCACCTCCTCACCTGACACCCCCACCCACCTGCCCCAAGTCAATCCCAATCAAAGCCAAATTCCCCCATAATCCCCCCATGAAACTCATCGCCATCGCAGGTTACTCAGGCAGCGGCAAAACCACCCTGATCGAAAAAGTCATCCCCACACTGGTGATGGACGGGTATCGGGTGGCGCTCATCAAACACGCGCATCATGAGTTCGACATTGACACACCGGGCAAGGATTCGCACCGACACCGCATGGCGGGCGCGACTGAGGTGTTGGTGACTTCGAGCAAACGTTGGGCATTGATGCATGAATTGCGCGATGCCGTTGAGCCGACCCTGGAGGAGCAACTGAAACATTTGTCTCCGTGTGATGTGGTGATTGTGGAAGGCTGGAAGCACCATGACATTCCAAAAATCGAGGTACACCGCAAGCTGGCCGGCCAGCCGTTGTTGTTTGTCACCGACAAAAATGTGATTGCGGTGGCGACCGATGAGCCGCTCGCCACCGCACTCCCGCAATTTGCGCTGGAGGACGCCGAAGGTGTGGCCGCGTTGATTGTCAAACACCTGGGGTTGCGTAAATCCAATTTGCATGCGGTGAAGTGATGGCGAACGTTAAAGTTTTATATTTTGCAAGCCTGCGTGAATTGATTGGTGTTGATGCCGAAGAGGTGGCGCTGCCGGTGAGCCCGACAGTGGCGGCACTGGTGGCCGTGCTGTGCGGCCGAGGCGGCGTGTATGCCGAGGCGCTGGATGCCACGCGCCGCTGGCGGGTTGCCGTCAACCAGGATATGGCGAAGCTGACCGATGCCATCCGTGCAGGCGATGAGGTGGCATTTTTCCCGCCGGTGACCGGCGGTTGAATCATGTTCACGGTGCGCGTCCAGGCGGCGGATTTTGATTTAACCAGCGAACACGCTGCACTTCGCGCGCGCCACCGCGATGTTGGTGCCATTGCTTCCTTTGTCGGGGTGGTGCGGGACGCCAACGACGGTGAGGGTGTGTCCTCAATGACACTCGAACACTATCCGGGCATGACCGAAAAAGCATTGCAAAAAATTGTTGCCGATGCCGCCGCACGATGGCAGGTGATTGATGCCACTGTCATTCACCGGGTAGGGTTGTTGCTGCCGGCTGACCAGATTGTGCTGGTGATGGTGGCTTCCGCGCATCGGCATCACGCCTTTGAGGCGTGTGCATTCATCATGGATTATCTGAAGACTGCTGCGCCGTTCTGGAAAAAAGAAACCACTGCGGCGGGCACCCGCTGGGTGGATGCGCGCGCAACCGACCAAGAGGCGCAACAACGATGGGGCAAAACATGAGCATTGAACACAACACCCACACCGCACAATCCGTTGCCCGCAATGTGCTGGGCCAGCCATTGTCGCCATGTTGTTTTGAACCCGTGACGGGTTTTTTCCGCGACGGTTTTTGCCACACCATCGATGAAGATCACGGCTCGCACACGGTGTGCGCGGTCATGACCCGTGAGTTTCTGGCCTTCTCGAAATCCCAGGGCAATGATCTGTCCACGCCGCAGCCCGAATATGGTTTTCCGGGCTTGCAGCCGGGGGATCGCTGGTGCCTGTGTGTGGCGCGCTGGGAGCAGGCCTTTGTGGTCGGCAAAGCGCCCAAGGTGGTGTTGGAGGCCACCCACGAACGCGCGCTGGATGTGGTGTCACTGGAAGAGTTGCGCGCTTTCGCCGTCATTTAATTGCCAAACTCGCCTATTGGTGAGCGTTTTCAGGCAAAAATGTCTGAAAACGCCCGCGCAATAATGACTTTCACGTTGAGCAAAATACATCGCGGGTCATGGCGACAATTTTGACTACCCGCTTGTCTTCAATCCGGTAATAAGTCTTTTTGCCTTCGGCGCGCGAGACGATCATGGCGCTCGCCTTCAGTA
>JANPNJ010000104.1:0-2651 GCA_031427395.1 Burkholderiales bacterium | reverse complement strand
AGGCGGCGGCGTGGAAAACAATGGCGGGGGAATACTGGTGCATCGCCTGGTTGACGCGCCTGGCGTTTTTCACATCGCCAATGACGCTGGCAATCGGCAGGTTTTCAAATTCGTCGCGCAGCGATTGCTCGATTTTGTATTGGGCAAATTCATTTTGCTCGAACAACACCAGCATCGACGGCTGGTAGGCGGCGATCTGGCGGCAAAGCTCGGAACCAATTGAGCCGCCGGCACCGGTGACCATGACCACCTTGCTGGTCAAAAGATCGTGCAGGCCGGCGATGTCCAATGTGATGGGTTCGCGCTTGACCAAATCCTCGAATGACAAACGACGCACCTTGGGGGAGGCGGGTTTGGCCGTGGCGTTGGCCACGGTCGTGAAATCGCTGAATTTCGGCACGGTCAACACAGTCACCCGCGCACGGTTGCAGACTTCGATGATCTGGCGGCGTTTTTGGTACGCAACCGACGGCATGGCGATAATGACGTGTTTGACTTTCAGGGTGCGCGCGAACCGTGGCAACTCGTCAATGGCGCCCATCACCCGCACGCCGTGGATGATACGATGCCGCTTGTTGGGATCATCGTCAAGCAAGCCCAGCACCCGCCAATCGTGGCTGCGCAGCAAATCCTTGAGCAGCCCTACCGCCGCGTCCCCCGCGCCCAAAATCAGCACCGGCGTGCCCTGGTCGTCTGACTTGCCGTACAGGGTCCATTCCTTCCACGAGCGGTAGGAAATCCGGCTGCCCGCCATCAACACAATGAGCAGCAACGTCTGCACCACAAAATGTGAGACGGTCAGCATGCCCAGCCAACTGCCCGCCCACAACGTGGCTGCCACCGCGAGGGATCCGGCCACAACCGTGGCCACAATGCGCTGCACATCCGGCAAGCTGGCATACCGCCACAAACCCTGGTACATGCCGAAGATGGTGGCGACTACCGCCTGCACCGGGATGGCAACCAGCAACACCGCCCACAGGCTGCCGATATCGGCGGTGACCGACGGCGTGCTCGCCAGGACAAATAATTCAATTGCAATCAACCACGAAACCGCAACCATGGTGACATCATGGAAAAATGCCAAAACGGCGCGCTCGTTAATGGAAAACGATGTCATTTCGCCTCGTCTGGGGTGCGGAATTCATTCTTTTTATCGCGGATTTTTTTATTTTTTGATTCGCATTGAAAAGCGCCACTCCAGGCAGGCCAGGAGCGAGGCATATGTTAGCACCCATGCCCCCACAATGAAAAGGGGCGTGGCAAAAACGGGAAGGTTTTTTCCGGTTTGAACGGTCAAAGTGTCGTGGATTGCCGACAGCGCAAGCAGGCCATGCCCGCCGCACAACAACATCAATAGCGCATACGCACTGGCGGTTTGGGCATGTGACCAGCCCGACTGCAAAATGAGCCGGTGATAAACATGCTGCCGATGTGTCTCCCACACACGTTCACGCCGAATGAGGCGCTTGGTCAATGTCACGCTGGCATCAACAATAAACGGCGAAAACACCAGAGCAGGAAACCACCACGGCCAGATGTTTTCAAGGCTGCCAGCCAGCCCCAACGCCGCCGCCAGAAAGCCCAGTGGAATCGATCCGGCATCACCCATGAAGACGCGCGCCTTGGGAAAATTGAAAAACAGGAAGCCCAGGCAGGCACCCGAGATGGCAGTACATATGAATGCCAGAGCTGATGTATTGGCCGATGATTGCGCAAACTGAGTGGCCATGGCGAAACTGCCAAAACCAATCACCCCCATGAAGCCGGCCAGGCCATTTGCCCCGTCCATGAAGTTATAGAGGTTGGTCATCCAAACGGTTATCAGCACCAATATTGTGGCCATCAGCAGGTTCACCATTGACATTCCTTGCCAGGTTGGCATGACAGCTACAAAGATCGCTGCCAGCACATGGGTGGCGAGCCGCAACGAGACAGACAGATTGCGCCGATCATCGATAAGCGAAACAACGGCGAGGCCGAATCCTGTCAACAATAGTCCTCTGAGCATGGCATCAATTGGTCGTGCATGAAAATAAACGAACAGCGATGCCGTAACCACCAGCACAATAACAATACCGCCTATTCTTGGTACAGGCAGGTTATGCATGGCGTTTGGCTTGTCGACCCGATCAAGCAACAGCTTTGCCATGCCACTTCGATGCAGCAACCCAATTACTGCCGCGCACGCACAAGCGTCAATGAAGAAAATTTCCAGATAAAGCATTGTCGGCGTATTTAGAAAACAAAAACGGGCACCTCAGTGCCCGTTTTTGTTGATTCAAAATCTACTGCACCGTGACCACAATTATCTGAATATTGCGCGGTGAAGCTGAATCGGTAATGGTGACAAACCCCGACTGGCCTTGTGAATTCCGGCGCAGTGCCCGCAAGGTGAATTGGTTGGATATCTGTAAGCCGTCCCTGGGCACAAAAATGTAACAGGTATTGCCGTTGGCACCGGGCCCGGCAGCAAGCAAGCTGCCTGGATTGGGCCCGGTGGATGGCGACAGCGCGGGTAATCCAGTGGCCGGGAAAATCGGTTCCACGCACGTTTTGCCACCTTCGGCGACGATGGCTGGCGGGGTGCCGGTGTCAAAAATGTTGGTCCAGCCGGGGGTGACATAGACAGTGCCGTCATTGCTTACCTG
>JANPNJ010000103.1:0-2579 GCA_031427395.1 Burkholderiales bacterium | reverse complement strand
CCGCCGCCAACACATCGTCAAACATCACGCCAAAGCCACCCTTGATGGTGCGGTCGGCCAGGCTGATCGGCCACGGCTTGATGATGTCGAACAGGCGGAACAACACAAATGCCACCAGCCACCACACCCACGTCGCCGGGGTGAACGCCAGCACCAGCATGAAGGCGACAATCTCATCGATGACCATGCCGCCGTGGTCACTGACACCGAGTGCTTTGTCGGTGACATCTGATGCCCATACCCCGAGCACAAACAAGACCGCGAGCACTGCCCATGTCAAGACTGGCATGGCAAACCACGCCACGGCAACATACAGCGGCACCGCCACCAGCGTGCCAAAGGTGCCCGGCGCTTTTTTCGCCAGGCCTGCACCAAAACCAAACGCGATAAAGTGCGCGGGGTGCGACAGCAAAAATTTTATGTCCACGTTCATTTTTTTGCTGATGCCCGCGCGAAATGATCAAAGCCTGCTGTCGGCACTTTTATTGCCTCACCCTGCGCATCACGCACCACCACGACATTGCCTGCCTTCATCGCGCCGATCAGGGTCAACGGCAATGCCATGTCGTCAGCCATGGCGGCAATCGCGGCACGCCGTGAGGGCGGCGCGGTGAAACACAATTCGTAATCGTCACCACCGGCGAGCGCACAGGCCATGCGTGTTTTTTCATCCTCAGCCAACAGCGCCGGGTGCAGGGGAATTTTTTTCCAGTCAACATCGGCACCCAGCCCCGAACGTGCGCAGATATGCCCAAGATCAGCGATGAGTCCGTCAGAAACATCAATGGCGGCAATTTCCGCCCCCGCCAAACCCGACAAACGCAGCCCGAGTGCGATGCGCGGCTGCGGCATGTGCAGCCGCATGAGTGCTGTCTGCACATGTTGCTTCGGCAACACCATGCCATCACGCAAATGCCGCAGCGCCATTGCCGCGCCGCCGAGCGCAGCGGATACCCAAATATCATCCCCGGTGTGGGCATGATCGCGTTGCAGCGCACGCCCCGGCGCAACCTGCCCCAGCACGGTAAGTGTCATCGACAACGGGCCGCGTGTGGTGTCGCCACCAATCAGCACCACGTCATATTGATCGGCCAAACCGAAAAAGCCGCGCGCAAAATCACCAAGCCAGACGTCATCGATTTGTGGCAAGGTGATCGCCAGCGTGCAGTAGCGCGGGCTCGCCCCCATCGCCGCGAGATCCGACAAATTCACCGCGAGCGCCTTGTGGCCGAGCATGTGTGCATCGGTATCGGCAAAAAAATGCACGCCCGACACCAAGGTATCGGTGGAGACCGCGAGTTGTTTGCCCGGCGTGACATCCAGCAACGCGCAATCGTCACCAATGCCCAGCACACCACGTCGCGCGGGACGGGTGAAGTGACGGGCGATGAGATCGAATTCGGGCGAGGTTGTGGAAATGGTGGAAGTGGTGGAAGTGGTCATAACGATTCGATCGCTTGATGGTATTGTCAGACGGCTGGCTTGGATGCTTTTGAAAACACCCAGAACGCAAATAAAACCTCAATCAATCCGCCCACTCCTGCCGCAACAGCGGGCGCGGCCGCTGAGAAGTAGGCGAGATTCGCCGCGACAATCAGGCTAAATCCCAACGTCCAGAAAATTGGTCTGCCGAAAACACTGGCAAAGACAAGGTAGCGGCTGCCAATCGTTGCCATCATTGCCGGGAAAAACAGCGCAGGCTTCAGGAGAAAAAGACCATAGGCCATCGCGCAGCAGAGGATAAGCCAAATAGTTGACGCCATCGCCAGTTGGTTCAGAGCGTTGGCTTTGTTTGTCTTCGCAGGCCGTCCTGCAGCCTTGGCAACAATTATGCCAAGCGGGTGAATGAGCGCACCGCCTATGAGCAGCGTCCACACCGCCTTGTTAATCCCGAGCTGATAACACACCAGCGCGGCCGCAATCCAAACAAGTCCGGACACCAGCATTCCCGGCGCGCCATCATAGTAGGCGTGGCGCATCTCGTGTTGCTGCTCTTCGATTGGAGAACTTTGTTTGGCTATCATTTTGAGGGTCGCATTGTGTTGCGCAAATACATTGCCCCCGCCGCAATGACAAGTGCGCCTGCAACAACTTCAAACCAGATGGTGAAATTCATGGCGAATGTGTGCGCCGCCATGGGCGCCAGACCGTAATGCAACAAACCGTCGAAGCCAAGGGCTGCGTACAACATGAGCAGCCAAGCTCCAGTGCGCACAAAACCACGCCACAGCAAAACCATGCCGACCGCACCAATCACCGCCTCTGCCGCCCACACAAAATAAACACCACCCCGCGTAATCCACTTGGGCATGTTGGGATAGTCGGCCAGGAACTCGGCATTGTGGGTGAAGTGAATCAGCGCCGCCGCACCATACAAACAAGCAAAGAAAACGAGCCAGCGGGCGTTTGACTTATCAATATTTTCAGTGGCGATCATCGTTATGTCGTTTGGGTTGCGCGACCGAGTGATGCGAAGGCCAAAACTTTATAGGCCGTCACCCCGCTTTTTTTACCCCGCCAGGCTTCTTTGCCACATACGGTGCCGCCACTTCCGCGCCGCGCACGGCGGGGGCGAATTT
>JANPNJ010000102.1:0-1695 GCA_031427395.1 Burkholderiales bacterium | reverse complement strand
CGGCCGATCTTGGGGTCTTTGCCCAGGTACACCACGCCCATCGCGCCCTTGCCCAATTCCCTTTCAATGGTGTAGCGGCCGAGGGTGGGTTTTTCACTGGTGCCCGACAGCATCATGGTCGCCTGCGCCGAGCGTGCCGATGAGGAGCCGCCAAGTATGATGGTCTCGGACATGGCCTTGGCGCGGTTCATGCGATCGGCCACATCACGGAATTTCGGATCATTCTGGTTGATGTAGGCAAACGCCGATTCGGCTTTGTTGAATTGGCGGCGGCGTTCAAAATCCAGCGCCAGCGAGTAAATATTTTCCAGCAGTTGCTCGTCCACCGGGCATTTGCGGAATTTGTCGAAGGCCATGTCGAGCTGACCCTGCTGCTGGAACGCCAGACCCAACATGCGGTTGGACTCGGCACCGGCCAGATCAGACTGCTCCTTGCCGCGCTCGGTGACGAGAAAGCGTTTGGTGGTGAGCAACAAATGGCCGATCACCAGCAAGGCGGCGGGCAGCATCAGCTTGAGCCAAATGCCTGGGCTCATCATCAGCCCGAAGTGAATCGCAAGCAGTGCCACAAAAAAACCAAGCGTGAGCATGGCAGCGGGCCCCGCACGCAGCTTGGGCAACACCAGCAGCAAATAGGCGATCACCAGCAGTAGTGCCGATAGCGTTACCCATACACCCCAGGTGGGGGTACGGAAAAAATGCTGCTGCAACACCGATGAAACCGAGTGCGCCAGGGTCTCCACCGAAGTGAGCAAACCAATGGGCGTGACGGTATCGGTGGCGATGCCCTTGGCAGTGGCGCCAATCAGGACAATTTTGTCCTGATACTTGGCGGCCGGAACCTTGCCGGTGTAAACATCAAAAAACGAATCCACGGGGATGGCGGACTTGCCGTTCACGTCCTTGTAAAAGTACGGAAACATCAAACCGGTTTCGTCGGTGACAATGCGCAGGTTGCCGAGGGTCACACTTTCCCCCGGCGTGACGCGAATATCCTTGGCACCCAGGTTGAGACTCTTGGCGGCAATGGCCAGCGCCAGTGACGGAAACTGCTGCGTGCCGAAAAAATCCACGGTGGTGATGTCGCGGCGGATGCCGCCGTCGGAGTCCACAAACAAGCTCAGATCGCCCACGCTTGATGCCGCCGCCCCGATCTGCTCGATCGGATAGCCGGGCTGCTGGCCAGCGACGATGCCCACCGCACCGGAGGGCACCACACTTTTTTTGGTGTATTCAGGCAGCGGCTTGTCCGGTTTGCCATTGGGAGGGATATTGGTTGCGCCCAGATTCATCGGCAGCACCACATTGCCAGCGGCCTTGATGCTGGCCGCAAGGCGCCTATCCGTGTTCAGTGCCACTTCGGCTTCGGTGAGTATCGCGCCAATCTCGGCCGCCAGCGGGTTGGCAGGCGCGGCTGGCATTGGCTTGGCCGGGGCATCGACAACCGCCGTGTTGTTGTTGACCACCTCAAGTAACTTGTTGATATACAACAGGCCGGGGTCTTTTTGCGGCTCAAAAAAGAACACGGTATGGCCGATGACCTTGACCTTGGCGGCGGCGAGCTGGTCGATCATTTTGGCGTGGATCTCGCGTGACCACGGCCAGCGTCCCAAATTGCCGATGGACTGCTCGTCGATGGCGATCACCGCGATGCGGTCCGAGGGCGTCTTGGTTGTCGCCGAAACGGCCAGATCA
>JANPNJ010000101.1:0-4412 GCA_031427395.1 Burkholderiales bacterium | reverse complement strand
GCTCGTCAGGCCTTCCAGTTCCCGGCTGGCGCTGTCGTTGCGAAACAGGATGGCGCTCGGGTGAATGACTTTTTGCAGCGCCGCGACGATCTCGGTCTTGAGCTTTTCCATCCCGGCGGTGGTGATCTGGGCCACGAGTATGTCGCCGTAGCGGTCCACCACCAGCCCCGGCAGGCCGTCGCTGTCACCGAAGGCGAGCCGGTAGTAAGGAGTGTCGAACAAGCGTTCGCGCAGTGACAGTGCGATATTGAGCCGATGAGTCAGGAGCGACTGGTCGAGCGTGTATTTCGGATCGCGCGACACCAGCCGCGCGCAGATGAGCGCATGCGGGTTCACATAGCCCGAGCCGAGCACGTGACCTGCCGCGTCCTATGGCGGCGCTGGCGGAGCGCATTCGTGATGCCAAAAGCTTGCGGGGCGCGAATTTTATAGTCGGCGTCTCGTGTTACAACGACCTTTCCAGGGCAACCGCGGCGGTCGCCGCCGGCGCGGATTATGTAGCTTTTGGCAGTATGTTTGCCTCGCCCACAAAACCAAACGCACCGCAGGCCGGGCTGGATACTGTGCGTGCGGCGCGGCGAACGCTTGGTGTGCCCATTGTCGCCATTGGCGGCATCACGCGGGATAATGCCGCAAGCGTGATTGCGGCCGGTGCCGATGCGCTGGCGGTCGTTGCCGATTTGTTTCCATCCGCTGCCGAAACTGTTCCTGGCGGCATCACCGCGCGGGTGCACGCCTATCTTCCACTTTTTGAAAACTGCTAACACCATGTTTGTCCCATACAGCATCAACAACAGCCGAGACCTGTTTGAACAATCCCGGCAAGTCATCCCCGGCGGCGTCAATTCGCCGGTGCGGGCGTTTCGTGCGGTTGGCGGCACCCCGGTTTTTTTCAAAAAAGGCCTGGGCGCCCATTTGTGGGATGCCGACGACAATCGCTATATAGATTACGTTGGCTCCTGGGGGCCGGCCATTGTCGGCCATGCCCACCCAGAGGTGGTGGCGGCAGTACAGTCCAGCGCCGCCAATGGGTTGAGTTTCGGCGCGCCGACCGCAATGGAGCTGCAAATGGCGCAAACACTTTGCCGCCTGCTGCCTTCGCTTGAGCAGGTGCGGCTGGTGAGCTCTGGCACCGAGGCCACCATGAGCGCCATCCGTCTTGCCCGCGGCGCCACCGGCCGCGACAAAATAGTCAAATTTGAAGGTTGTTACCACGGCCACGCCGATTCGCTTTTGGTCAAGGCGGGCTCAGGCGCGCTGACCTTCGGCCACCCAAGCTCGGCGGGTGTGCCCGCTGTGGTTGCCGCTGATACCATCGTGCTGGCCTACAACGATATGGCGGAATTGGAGGCGACTTTTGCCGCCATCGGCGACAGCCTGGCATGTGTCATCATCGAGCCGATTGCGGGCAACATGAATTTTGTCATGCCGTCTGTGACCTATATGCAGACGCTGCGGACGCTGTGCAGCAAACATGGTGCCTTGTTGATATTTGATGAAGTCATGACCGGATTTCGCGTCGGGCTGCATGGCGCACAGGGGCATTTTGGCATCACGCCGGATTTAACCACGCTGGGCAAGGTGATCGGCGGCGGGATGCCGGTGGGCGCGTTTGGCGGACGTGCCGACATCATGGCGCACATGGCACCCCTTGGTGGGGTGTATCAAGCCGGAACTTTGTCAGGCAATCCGGTGGCCGTCGCGGCCGGCCTTGCGACCCTTGAATTGATCTCCCGGCCGGGTTTTTACGCGACGCTGGCGGCGCGCACCCAAAGCCTGTGTGACGGGCTGACGGCGGCGGCGGGGGAGGCGGGGGAAACGTTTTGCGCCGCCAACCTGGGCGGCATGTTTGGAATATTTTTTGCCGCTGCCCCACCCACATCCTATGCGGAGGTCATGCAATCCGACCGCGAGCGGTTCAACCGGTTTTTTCATGCCATGCTCGCGCGCGGGGTGTACTTGGCACCTTCGGCTTTTGAGGCCGGCTTTGTGTCCATCATGCACGCCGAAGCCGACATCACGCACACCATCGAGTGCGCGCGTGCGGCGTTTTTGGCCATGCGACAATAGCCCACCCACGGTTTTCATTCATGGTATCGTGCCGGTATCGATTCAGGAGCCCGGCGGCGAAAACGCGCTGACACCATGTAGCCAAGCAAGCATGTACGAACCCTTGACCCATTTGCCCAATCCGTCCGCTGCGGCAGACCACCTCGACGCGCGTCTGGCGGATGCGGATACACAGCGTGCGCTCGGGGGTTTCACGGTGTTGCTGCTGGACATCGACCATGCCGACGCGGCCGCCGCGCAAGCGGGCAAGGGACTCCTGGACATGGTGGCATGGCGTGCCACAAAATTATTGCGCGACTCGGACTACATTGCCAGTTTTGGCGGGGACCGGTTCCTGGTGGTGGTGCCACAGATTTCAGAACGCGAAACCATCGATGTAGTCACCAATAAATTGATCGACGGCTTGACCCTGCCCTATGCGGTTGGCGCGGATCAGGCGCGCGTCACCATCAATATCGGCGCGAGTTTTTTCGCCCGCCACGGCCAAGACCGCGAAACACTGCTCGACTGCGCGGACATCGCCCTGGCCGCATCGAGGCGCGCGGGAAAAAATTGCGCGTGTGTGTTTGAGGACAATCTGCGCGGTTAGCCGTGTTCCGCCGGCACCACAAAGCCCCGCGATTATTTGGCGCTTGCGGTCTTGATTGTTGCCGGGGCAGTGCGCATGCCGGCCATGTATTCCGCGACCGCGGCCAAATCACTGTCTTTCATCCGGCTGGCAATGGGATTCATTTGTGCGCTTTTGCGTGCGCCCGAGGCATAGGCGCGGAGTTGCGCCAGTGAATATTCCGGCCACTGGCCGGCGACTTTCGGATACAGCGCCGGGATGCCGCCGCCGGTGCTGCCGTGGCAACCCGAACATGCCGGGATTTTTGCGTCGGCAATGCCGGCGCGGTAGATTTTCCGGCCGCGCTCGGCCATCGCCTGGTCGCGCGCGATGGCGCTGGTTTTGCCGCGTTGCGCGTAGTAATACGCGCCCAGCGCTTTCATGTCGTCCGGCGAGAGGTTTGCCGCCATGCCCTGCATAATGGCGTTGACGCGCCTGCCGGTTTGATAGAGTTCGAGCTGACGGGCGATATACTCGCCGGGCATGCCGGCAATGTTGGGGTTGGCCGCAATCGGGCTGTAACCGTCCAAACCATGGCAGGCCACGCATACCGTGCCGGCGATTTGTTTGCCGCGATCCAGCCGTTCGGCATAGGTTGGCACCGGTGCCGACGGTTTTGCTGATTCGGTGGCGGCCGTGGCGGCCACTGTGGTTGCCATTGTGGTTGCCAGCGTGGCGGCCGTGGCCCACAACGTGATCGACATTGCCCAAGTTTTTTTCATTGCCAACCCTTTTTCCGCTTTATTGCATGATGGCCGCCATTTTAGCCCATCATGCGGCCTGTGAACCCAAATCCCAAACCTGATTGAGCCTGCCTGTGAAACTGTTTGCCAATGTTGTTTACACCGCCTCCGCGCATGATTTGACGCAGCTTCCGCCGGATATCGGTGCCGAAATTGCCTTTGTTGGCCGGTCGAATTCGGGCAAGTCCTCGGCCATCAACACCTTGGCCAACCACACCCGCCTGGCGTTTGTGTCAAAAACGCCGGGGCGCACACAATTGATCAATTTTTTTTCATTGGGCGCGGACAAGTCGCTGGTTGACCTGCCGGGCTATGGCTACGCAAAAGTGCCGCCCGCCGTCAAGGCGCACTGGGAGGAGACGCTGGCCGGCTATGTGTCGGGTCGCCAGGCGTTGCGCGGGCTGGTGCTGATCATGGATGCGCGCCACCCACTGAAACCGACCGACGAACGTCTGCTGGACTGGTATGCGCCGACCGGCAAGCCGGTGCATTGCCTGCTGACCAAGGCCGACAAACTCAGCAAAAGTGAACAGGCCAAAACCCTGAAACAAGTGCGTGATCAATTAAAACTCGCCAACCGCAACGCCACCGCGCAATTGTTTTCCGCGTTGAAAAAAACCGGTGTGGACGATGCCGAAAAACAAATCGCCCGGATGTTGGGCTGAGGCCATGGCCACATCAGCCACAAAAGAAAAGGGGCATAGGAAAAAGAGTTAACCTATGCCCCAAAGCCTTCGTTGGAAGGCCCCGCCCAGGGAGGTGAAGCGGGGAAGCGCAAGGCGCTTCACTGACATAGATGGCGGCGCCGCGGAAAAGTTCAACCGTCCCTCCGACATTCACACCCCATTCTACAAAACGCCACTAAACGCCTGAAAACACCATGAATATCGGACAATTTCCCCAGCGGCGCATGCGGCGTCTGCGCCGCACCCAATTCCTGCGCGACATGGTGCGCGAATCATCGCTGTCAGCGCGTGATTTTATTTATCCGG
>JANPNJ010000100.1:0-8874 GCA_031427395.1 Burkholderiales bacterium | reverse complement strand
TTGCAACTCCGGTGCCGAGGCCAACGAGGCGGCATTGAAACTCGCCCGCAAATACGCCAGCGATCATTTTTCGCGGGAGCAGGACGGAATATCCGTCACCGATAAATTTGAAATCATCGCCTTTGACAACAGTTTTCACGGACGCACCCTGTTTACGGTGAGTGTCGGCGGGCAGCCCAAATACACCGAGGGGTTTGGCCCGTTGCCTGCGGGCATCAGGCATTTGCCGTTCAACGACATCGCCGCTTTCGAGGCGGCCATCTCCGACAAAACCTGCGCGGTGATTGTCGAGCCGATCCAGGGCGAAGGCGGGATCACCTCCGCCACGCGCGAATTTTTGCAGAGCCTGCGTACACGCTGTGACCAACACAAGGCCCTGCTGATTTTTGACGAGGTGCAGTCGGGTGCAGGCCGCACCGGTGCGTTGTACGCCTACATGAATGGCGGGGTGGTGCCGGATATTCTCACCACCGCCAAGGGCCTCGGCGGCGGTTTTCCGATTGGCGCGATGCTGACCACGACAACCATTGCCGCGAGTTTTGGTGTGGGTGCGCACGGCACCACCTATGGCGGCAATCCGCTGGCGTGTGCGGTGGCCGATGCGGTGCTGGATATTGTCAGTGATCCGCAAACCCTGGCCAACGTTGCCGCGCGGCATGCGCAATTGCTGGGCGGGCTGAATGCACTCAACAAGAAAACCGGCGCGTTCAAGGCGGTGCGGGGTGAGGGCTTGTTGATTGGCTGTGAGTTGAATGATGCCTTTGCCGGGCGCGGCAAGGAATTGGTGAAGTTATGCGAGGCCGAGGGGCTGCTGGTGCTGATCGCCGGACCCTCGGTGATGCGTTTTGCGCCATCGTTGCTCATCGGTGCGGACGATGTGCAATTGGGGCTGGCTCGGTTTGGCGCGGCGGTAGGGAAATTTGTATTGACTTGAAAGTTTTTTGCCGCAGATGATCGAAGATATACCCTTTGAATACTGTCATTCCGAACGGCTTTTTGTGAGGAATCTCATCCTGATATGCAGAGGTGCATCTCGCATTAAAGTTGACTTACCATTTTTGGCGAAATGAGATTCCTCACAAAAGCTGTTCGGAATGACAAGAATTGGAATGGGTGGCAGACAATGAAAGCATCCCTCACAACATGAACTCCCAATCCGCTTTTATCGGCGCGTATCCGCGTCCATCGGCGGTTGATTTTTCAGGCGTGCAGCCATGGTAATCGTCCGCCCCATCCGGCTGGATGATCTGCCCGCGCTGCTGGCCTTGGTGCAGAACGCCGGAGTCGGCTTGACCACGCTGCCGAACAATGAAGCCTTGCTCCGGGCGCGCATCGAATCATCACTGGCGACATTTGCCGGGCAGGAGGCTGAGGCCGATGCGCAGTGGATGTTTGTGATGGAAGTGACGGACAGCGCGCGGCTGGTCGGTGTGTGCGCCATCGCCGGTGCGGTTGGCCTGCGCGAGCCGTGGTACTCGTACCGTCTTGGCACGGCAGTACACGCTTCGCGCGAGTTGAATGTGTTTTCGCAAACGCCTACTTTGTCCCTGTCCAACGATCTCACCGGCGCGAGTGAATTGTGTTCGTTGTTTTTGCATCCCGAATTCCGGGTTGGCCGCAATGGCGCGTTGCTGTCCAAATCACGCCTGTTGTTCATGGCGCAATTCCGTCGCCATTTCGCCAAAAAAGTCATCGCCGAATTGCGCGGGGTGTCCGACGCCAGCGGCCGTTCGCCATTCTGGGAAAGCCTCGGCCGGCATTTTTTCTCGATGGATTTTGCCCAGGCCGATTACCTCACCGGCATCGGCAAAAAATCGTTTGTCGCGGAATTGATGCCCAAGCATCCGCTTTACAGCATCTTCCTGTCGCCAGAGGCGCAGGCGGTGATTGGTGAAACCCACGAATTGACCCGGCCCGCGCGGCGGCTGCTGGAGCAGGAGGGGTTTCGCTTTGCGGGGCATGTCGATATTTTTGACGCGGGCCCGGCGCTGGAGGCCAATCTTGATGATATTGATGCGGTCAAACGCAGTGCTGTTTTCAAAGTGATGCGATTGCTGAATGCGGATGACGGCGAAAAAACAAACGCCTCCATGTTGGTATGCACAACCGACATGGGGCGTTTTGCGGCTGGACTGGCGCGGGTTGTTGTGCTGGAAGATGGTGTGGCGCTGGATGCCGCCGCCGCTGCCGCGCTCGGCATAACCGTCGGTGACGGGATTCGTGCGGTGGCGTTGCGGCCGGCTGAGCGGCAGAATTAAATGGTGGGACAGGTGACACCGCTGTTTATCGATGGCACATGGCGGGCGGCGCATGGCGCGGCTTTTCATTCGCAAAACCCGGTCACGCAGAAAATTGTTTGGCAGGGTGTTGCCGCTGATGCCACTGATGTGAACGACGCCGTGTCGGCGGCGCGCGCCGCATTTGCGGGTTGGTCACTGACCCCGCTGTCCGCGCGTCTGGAAATTGTCCGGCAATTCGCCACGCTCCTTGGTGAGCAACAAAATAACATGGCGCACATCATCGGCCATGAAACCGGCAAGCCATTGTGGGAGGCGATGACTGAGGTCGCCAGCATGATTGCCAAGGCGGAGATTTGCATCAAAGCGTATGACGAGCGCACCGGCGAAAAATCCACGGCGGGTGCCGATGCTAGGGTGGTTTTGCGGCATCGCCCGCACGGTGTGGTGGCGGTGTTCGGCCCCTATAATTTTCCGGGGCATTTGCCCAATGGGCATATTGTGCCGGCCTTGATTGCCGGCAACTGTGTGGTGTTCAAGCCCTCCGAATTGGCACCCGCCGTTGCCGCTGCCACCACAAAATTGTGGCATGAGGCGGGGCTGCCGCGCGGCGTGTTGAATCTGCTGCAGGGCGCGCGCGACACCGGTGTGGCATTGGCCGCGCATCCACAGATTGACGGCGTGTTTTTCACCGGCAGCACCATTACAGGACAGGCCATTCACCGGGCCTTCGCCGGGCAGCCGGGAAAAATCCTCGCGCTGGAAATGGGCGGTGTGAATGCGCTCATCGTCGGCGACTTCACCGATGTGGACGCGACCGTGCATCACATCGTGCAATCGGCTTTTATTTCGGCGGGGCAACGCTGCACCTGCGCGCGCCGCCTGTTGGTGCCGGCGGGGGAGGCGGGGGACCAATTGTTGCGGCGTCTGGTGCAGGTTGCCACTGGCTTGCGGGTGGGCAATTTTGACGCCGAGCCGCCGCCGTTCATGGGGGCGGTGATTTCAATTGCGGCGGCGGATAAGTTGCTGGCGGCACAACAGCAACTGCTCATGCAGGGTGGCCGCGCGCTGCTGGAAATGAAAGTGCTGCAGCCGGGCACGGCCTTGCTGTCGCCGGGGTTGATCGATGTCACCGATATGGCAAATCTCGCCGACGAAGAATATTTTGGGCCGCTGTTGCAGGTGGTGCGTTATCAACATTTCCACGAGGCCATCGCGCGCGCCAACGACACACGGTTTGGACTGGCCGCCGGATTGCTGTCGGTGAGCCGCGCGCAGTATGACTATTTTGAGCGCCACATCCGCGCCGGCATCGTCAACTGGAATCGTCCGTTGACGGGCGCGTCGAGCGCCTCGCCGTTTGGTGGCATTGGTGCCTCCGGCAATCATCGCGCCAGCGCGTTTTACGCGGCCGATTATTGTGCCTATCCGCAAGCCGGGCTGGAGTCGGACACGATCACACTGCCCGCCAAACTCACGCCGGGGCTCACATTGTGAACGCCGTCGAATGGAATTTCGACGGGCTGGTGGGGCCTACCCACAATTACAGTGGCCTGTCGTTTGGCAATATCGCCTCGGCAAAAAACCACGGGATGGTGGCCAATCCAAAACTCGCCGCCTTGCAGGGGCTGGCCAAAATGAAAGCCCTGCATGACCGCGGCTGGAAGCAGGGGGTGTTGGCACCGCAGGCGCGCCCCGACATGGGGGTGTTGCGCGCGCTGGGTTTTGCCGGCGATGACGCGGCGGTGTTGGCGGCGGCCGCACGCGATGCCAGGCCGATATTGAACAGCGTCATGTCGGCTTCCTCCATGTGGGCGGCGAATGCGGCCACCGTCAGCCCCGCTGCCAACACCGCCGACGGACGCGTTCATTTCACGGCGGCGAATCTCAACAACAAATTCCACCGCTCGCTGGAGCACCCCTTAACGTCCCGCCTGCTGCGCGCCATGTTCACTGACGAAAAATATTTTGCGCATCATGGCGCGCTGCCGGGTGGCGCGCAGATGGGGGACGAGGGCGCGGCCAACCACACGCGCTTTTGCCGCGCCATTGGTGAACGCGGCGTGGAATTTTTTGTGTTCGGCGCGTTTGGCTTTGACCCCGGCAAAGCCGCGCCGAAAAAATTTCCGGCACGGCAGGCTTATGAAGCCTCGGCGGCGGTGGCAAGGCTGCACGGCCTGGCCGCTGCACACACGGTTTTTGCCCAGCAAAATCCAGATGTCATTGATGCCGGTGTGTTTCACAATGATGTGATTGCTGTTGGCCACCGTGATGTGTTGTTTTGCCACGAGCGTGCTTTTGCCGAACCGCAAAAAGTGCGCGATGAATTACAGGCGAAATCCAATCACAGCCTTCATTTTGTCAGCGTGGCGGAGAGCGAAGTGCCGCTCAATGATGCGGTGTCGAGTTATCTTTTCAACAGCCAGTTGTTGTCGAAGCCGCACGACCCACTCGGCAAATTGACGATGGTGGTGCCTGAGGAATGCCGCCAGTCAGAACGGGTGTGGCGCTATCTGCAAACGCTGACAACCAGCATCGGGCCCATTGACGAGCTGCTGGTGTTTGATTTGCGCGAGAGCATGATGAACGGCGGCGGTCCGGCGTGTCTGCGGCTGCGGGTGGAGCTGACTGCCGCTGAAGCGGCGGCAGTCAATCCCGGCGTGGTATTGACGGATGTGATGTACGCGACACTCACCGCGTGGGTGCAAAAACATTACCGGGACAGATTGGATGAAGCCGATTTCACCGACCCGAATCTCATCAATGAAGTACACACCGCGCTGGATGAGTTGACGCGTCTATTGCAGTTGGGCGCGGTGTATTCGTTTCAACGGTGATCGTGCGTAGGGTGGGCAGAGCCCACCATCATCGCCAACGGTAGGCTTTGCCCACCCTACTTTGGCTTCACAAAGCGCAAGGTCATGCGATCTGATTCGCCGATGGCCAGATACTTGGCGCGATCGACTTCCCCCTCGGTCAACACCGGTGGCAATGTCCACACGCCTTTTTTGTAATCCTTGGTGTCGCGGGCGTTGGCGTTGATTTCGCTTTTGGCATCGAGCTTGAAACCGGCCGCCAGCGCACGTTCAATCACAAACGCTTCGGTGACATAGCCGGATTTCATCGACTCTTCCATGGTCGTGCCGGCTTTGGCGCGGTGTTCCACCACACCCAACACGCCGCCCGGTTTCAGCGCGTCAAAATAACTTTTCATGAAGGCATCCGTCCAGCCATCTTTCAGCCAGTTGTGGACATTGCGGAAGGTCAGAACCACATCCGCGCCGCCCGCAGGTTTGATGTCGAGCGCGGCGGGCACACCAAAGGGCACGATTTTCACCTTGTCGTAAACCGCAGGTGCGGTGGCGAGTTTGTCCTGGAAATTTTTCAGGCCACGCGTGGACTGTGCCGGAAAGGCCGCGATGTAGTTGCCCTTGTCGCGCAAATAGGGTGCCAGCACTTCGGTGTACCAGCCTGCCCCCGGCCACACTTCGATGACGGTGGAATCGGGCTTGACGCCAAAGAAGGCGAGTGTTTCCTTGGGGTTGCGGAATTTGTCGCGCGCGCGGTTGGTGTCAGAGCGGTGGGCGGCGGCGAGCACGTTGTCGATGGCTGCTTTTTCTTGTGCCTGTGCGGCGGGCAACAATAACAGCGACAGCACGGTGGCGGCCAATAATTGGATGGCATTTTTCATTTGAATCCTTCGTGAAAAAAAGCAAAGGGAATATGCAGGGCAATCAGTTTATCGCAATCGGCAATCGGCAATGGTGGGCGGCGGTTTGGGGCAATACCAGCTGAATCGGCACGAGGGACAAGGAGTTTCCAATCAGCGGGCACCGCAATTCCAGCAGCTCTCAAATTCGCCTGGGTTGGATTCGTGGCATTGCGTACACGTCCACGTCTCGGTGGTGGCGGCTCTGGTTTGATAATCACTGACAATCGCCATGGCGTGTTGTTCCTGGTGAAGCTGTGCAATCCACACTTGCGGCTGGGCCGTGCCGACCGGCACCAGGCCAATGGCGGAGGCGGCGTTTTCGTTGAACACAAACGCCGGTATGCCGGCGTGCTGCAGCAGATCACGCAGCAGGTGGGCGTCGGGAAGGTGTTGGGCGGTATAGACGCGTTTCATGGTTTCATGTTGCACGCAATTGGTGATGCGCGCAATGGCGGCGAAAAAAAACCGCTGGTGTTGCCACCAGCGGTTTTTTGATGGTGTTGCGGGCACACTAGAACGTGAAATTCACACTCGCGGTCACGCCATCCTGCTTGACACCTTCTTTGCTGCTGACGCTGGAATACGAAACACCCAGGCCAATCTGCTCGGTGAGCTTGCCGCGGATGCCGATGACGCTGGTCACCCATTTGCTGTCGCCACGGTAGCCGGGGATGTCGTACTTGATGTTTTGTGCAATCGAAGCGGACGAAGCGGTGACCATGCGGGCGTTGCTGTTGTCGTCGCTGTCCATGGCAATGCGTAAAAACGGCGTGAAGTTGCCGATTTTTGCGCTGGCGCGGATACCGACACTGGTGACCCGCGAGGTGCGGTTTTGATCTTCAAGAATCAGGTCGGTGGACAAGACCACTGCCGCACCGGCGTTTTCCTGGAAGCGGGCAACCGAAACGGTCTGGCTGGTCATGCCGACAAACGGGCCGACTGTCACACCGCCCACACTGAAGTCGTAACCGGCCATGATGCTGCCGGAAACGTTTGAGCCGTTGGTGGAGGCATTGCTGGTGCGGGTGACGTTGCCGAGTCTGACAAAACGCTGAATTTTGTTGAATTTCAAATCAGCGTTGCTGAAGGTGGCATTGGCATACCACTTGCCCATTTTGGCTGAGGCAAACAACGACAGCGCGGTTTCGTCCAGATCGTATTGGCCAACCGCGCCCATGCGGGTTTCGTTGTTGTTTTTGCCGATGGCGGCACCGAGCGTTACATTTTTGGCCACACGCATGGTCACGCCCACTGTCGCGGCGCGATTTTTGGTGTTGGTTTGCGGGTTGAGATTGCTGGCCGACAAATCAGATTTGCCGCCATCATAGGCCGCGAAGGCGGAGATTTTGCCGAGTTCGGCATCGGCACCCTGTTGTAGCCCGGATTCGAGCGTGCGCACATGGGCGGCGCGCGAGGACAGCGGCACTTCGGCCATGGTCGAGTAGGCATTGGGGCCGTCGATCAGGGATTTGGCGAAGTCGGCAATGATGGCGTGTGCACCGGTTGACGGGTGGATGCCGTCGGCGAACAGGTAATTGTTTGGTGTGGCGCCGGCAATCATGTTGGCGGGGGTGCAGAACAGCGCGCTGCTGTCGGCGGTGGGTGCAAACGGCGGGAACGGGCCACAGGCCATACCGGTGATGTTGGTGAAGCCAAAGGCGCTGGCATTGGCGGCAATTTCATTCAACAGTGAGAAGGTATCAACCGGAATCACCCGTTGGCCGGTTGCGGCCAGCGCGTTGAACAGGGTGATGTTAAAACCGGCGGAAGCGGCCGTGAACTGCGCGACGGCTGCCGCACCACCCGCCTGTGCCCTTGGTGTCAGGCCGACATTGGGCAAATTAAACACCATGATGTGGCGCGCGCCGGCGGCGCGCAGCCGTGCTGATTGCGCGGCAACGTCATTGGCCGAGGCGACGCCGGCGGCGCCTGCCTGCAGCAAATCATTGGCACCCGCCCAGATGGCATACAAGCCGTTCGGATTGGCGGCACCGCTGTTGGCGGCGAGGAATTCAGTGATCTGGACGGTCACAGGACGCTGTATGGCGCCAGGCAGAATGGAGCTCGAATCAACGGCGACGCGGGCGCCGCCCTGCGCAAAAATGCCGCCGCCGGCGACATTGGATGGATTGCGATTGCCGCCGTAGTACTGGGCGATGATTTCCGACCAGACCGGGCCCGGATTGGTGGTAAAGCGACCCATGACCGCCACCGACGCGGCCGGGATGCCAAATGCCAGCAGTTGCGGACGGAAGATGCCCGAATCCGACAAACTGTCACCGAATATATATACACCCTGGAACTGCACCGCACTGGCGCTGCCGCCAAAGGCAAGGGCGCTGGCAACCACAACCGGAAGAACGCGTTTGGCAAATGATTTGCGTGACATGGAAAACTCCTTGCGAGAAAAAACTTGTTTTTGGAAAATGCGCAACGGTGAATTATCCCGCAATCCGGGAAAAATCGGTGAATGTGCAGTCTGAATTAGGCCGTATCTGTGCCGCATATGCAACAATGCGGCGTTGGCGCGATGGTGCGGTGCAGCATTGGCGCGGTCATGGTTGATGCGCACTTCTTCTATAAATTCCGTCATTCCCGCGCAGGCGGGAATCCAATCTTTCATGTACACAGGAAGTGCAACTTGGATTCCCGCCTTCGCGGGAATGACGGCTTTTGATGGCAGTTTGTCCCCTTAATTTCTGACCACTGTGTAAGGAACGCTCAAACCGTCAATACACGCGCCG
Organism: Burkholderiales bacterium; assembly: GCA_031427395.1. GTDB lineage: Bacteria > Pseudomonadota > Gammaproteobacteria > Burkholderiales > Usitatibacteraceae > UKL13-2. The sequence goes on along the minus strand of JANPNJ010000100.1, from coordinate 181 downwards.
ATCCAGCCCGGCCTCGTGCAGGATGGTGGTGGCCAGTTCCTCGATGGATTTGGTGGTCGAATTCAAAAACCGCACCCCCGCGCCTGCCATCAAGCGTTCGGCGGTGGCGACTTCCCATTGGCAGTTTTCGGCGGAAGCGTATTTGCTGTCGGGTTTGCGTTCGCGGCGGATTTGCGTGAGG
>JANPNJ010000099.1:0-2509 GCA_031427395.1 Burkholderiales bacterium | reverse complement strand
GCGGCGGCGTTGGGGCCGATGGCGACCCCGACAATCAGGTAACCAAGGATGGCGGGCATTTGCAATTTGCGAAACAACACCACCGTGACCACCGCCGTGGCCAGCAAAATGACAACCAATGACAGTGTGGAGTGCTGCATGATGGCTGGTTTGGATTTGGCTTGGTAAATGCGCGCTTGGCGCATAAAATGGCGTATGGCCAACATCATACCTTCCCGCAGTGTCAATGACATTGCAAAAACACTCGCGCTGGCAAAGGAAACCCTGGCAATCGAAGCCGACGCGGTGCGCGCACTCGCCGACCGGCTGGGCGAGGCGTCCGACCAACTGGGCGGGGCGTTTATTGCCGCCCACAAATTGATGTTTGACACAACCAACAACAAAGGCCGCGTGGTGGTCACCGGCATGGGCAAGAGCGGCCACATCGGCTCCAAGATCGCGTCCACACTCGCCTCGACCGGCACCCCGGCGTTTTTCATGCACCCCGGCGAAGCCTCGCACGGAGACCTGGGCATGATTACCAAAGACGATGTGGTGATCGCCATATCGAACTCCGGCGAGACCGAGGAAATCATCAAACTGCTGCCGCAGTTGAAACGTCGCGGCACACCCATCATCGCCATGACCGGCCGCGCCGACTCCACCCTTTCACAAGCGGCCACCGTGCATCTCGATACGGCCGTGGCCAAGGAAGCCTGCCCGCTGAATCTCGCCCCCACCGCCAGCACCACGGCAACGCTCGCGCTCGGCGATGCCCTCGCCGTCACGCTGCTGGATGCGCGCGGCTTCGCCGAGGAGGATTTCGCCATGCATCACCCCGGCGGATCACTCGGCCGCCGCCTGCTGGTGCATGTGGCCGATGTGATGGTGACCGGTGAGCGGCTGCCCATGGTGCGTGATGATGCGCTGTTGACGGCGGCGATCCTGGAAATGTCCAAAAAAGGCCTCGGCATGACCGCCGTGGTGTCCGCCGACGGCACGCTTGCTGGCGTATTCAGCGACGGTGATTTGCGGCGCGCGCTTGAAAACCACGACAGCATCCGCAGCATGTTGGTGCGCGATGTCATGACCCGCTCGCCCAAAACCATCGCAGCGGACAAGCTCGCCGTGGAAGCCGCCGAGGTGATCCAGCGATTCAAAATCGGCTCCTCCGGCCTGTTGGTGGTCGATGCCAACAACAAACTGGTCGGTGCGGTGCATGTGCTCGATCTGATGCGCGCCGGGGTGCTGTGATGGCCGGCAAAATCCCCGTCGCACGCTTGCGAAAAATCAAGCTTGCCATCTTTGATGTGGATGGCGTGCTCACCGACGGGCGGCTTTATTACGGCGCACATGGCGAAAAATTGAAAGTGTTCAACACGCTCGATGGGCATGGCCTGAAAATGCTTGCCGACAGCGGCGTGGTGCCGGCCATTATTTCCGGACGTGCGTCAAAGGCGCTGGCCAAACGCGCCAGGGATTTGGGCATCAAGCATCTGATGATGGGCGTGGACAACAAAGCGGCGGCATTTCAGTCGCTGTGCAAAAAATTGAAAATCGCCGCCTCAGACGTTGCCTCCATCGGTGACGACATTGTCGATTTGCCGATATTGCTGCACTGCGGTTTTTCCGCCTGTGTGCCACATGCGCCGGAGGATGTCAAAAAGCGTGTGCATTATGTGACCCAACAATCGGGCGGTGCGGGTGCCGTACGTGAGTTTTGTGAACTCATCATGCGCGCGCAGGGCACCTATGACGTGGCGCTCAAAAAATATTTGGGGTGACAATCATGCTCTGGATTAAATCTTTTCACATCATTTTCATGGTTGCGTGGTATGCGGGGATTTTTTATCTGCCGCGCCTGTTTGTGTACCACACGCTGGCCGAGGACAAAACCTCCATTGAGCGCTTCAAGGTCATGGAGCGCCGGCTTTATTACGGCATCATGATGCCCTCGATGATATTGGCTCTCGGTTTTGGACTGTGGTTGTGGAGCCTGTATCAGATCGGCTTCCACGCCGGCTGGATGAATGTCAAGCTGGGGCTGGTCGTGCTACTCGTCGCCCATCATTTTTATCTGGGCAAATTGATGAATGATTTCAAACACGACCGCAACCAACACGGCCACGTTTTTTACCGCTGGCTCAATGAAATCCCCGCGCTGCCGATTTTGATCGGCGTGGTGGTGCTGACGGTGGTCAAGCCGTTCTGACAATCAACGAAAGTCAATTTGGAAACTTTTTTTTGCCCCTGTCCGCGCGGGCTTGCACAGGTGTTGGCCAATGAGCTGACGGCGTGCGGCGCGGCCCAGGCCACACCCGCCGATGCCGGTGTGACTTTTACCGGCGATTGGGCCGCAGCCTATCGCGCCAATCTGCATTCGCGCATCGCCACGCGGGTGTTGTGGCGGGTGGCGCATTTCGCCTACCAGAACGAACACGATATCTACGATGCCGCGCACCTGCTCGCCTGGACATCGTGGTTTGATGTGGCGCGCACCATCAAGGTGGAAGTGAACGCGCAACGCTCG
>JANPNJ010000098.1:0-2333 GCA_031427395.1 Burkholderiales bacterium | reverse complement strand
CCCGGCTTATTTCCATTTCAGGCCGCTTATAATCGGGCTCCATGAGCATAACCGACAACGAAATGTTTTCACCCCATTCCGCCCAGGCGGCCCGTCTGCAGACGCCGGAATCCACACGGCTGTCCAGATTATTGCGCGAGGCAGGCTGGATTTTATTGCTGGCGCTGGCCGTGTACCTGGCCTTGATATTTTTCACCCACTCGGCGCGTGATGCCGGCTATTTTTTCTCCGGTGCGGGTGCGGCGGCGGTCAACAAAGGCGGGGTGGCCGGCGCGTGGCTGTCCGATTTATTGCTGGGCCTGTTTGGTTTGTCGGCGTGGTGGCTGGTGGTGCTCGCCGACTATGGGGTGCTGCGCCTGTTTCGCCGGGTGGAATCCTGGGGGATTTTTGACCGGCGCAACCTGGCCATTGCCCTGATCGGATTTTTGGTTTTGATTGTCGCCTCGGCATCACTCGAGGCGCTGCGCCTGCATAGCCTGAACGCGTTGTTGCCCAACGGCCCGGGCGGGGTGATTGGCGGCCTGTTGGCGGGCGCAATCGAAACCAGCCTTGGTTTTGTCGGTGGCACATTGTTGTTGCTGGCGCTCATGGCCGCTGCCTTGTCGGTTTTTTCCGGGCTGTCGTGGATTCGGCTGGCCGAGCAGGTTGGCGCGGGCGTGGAATGGCTGGTTGTGACAGCCAAAGGCAAAATCGATGCCAAACGTGATCGGCAAGCGGGCGCACAGGCGGTGTCGTTGCGTGACGAGAAAGTGGAGGGGATGCGCCGGGTGATCGAAGATCATCCGCCGATCCGCATCGAAGCGACGGTTATCGACATTCCACAATCGGACCGGGCGCGCAAGGAAAAACAAGCGCCGCTGTTTTCCGACATGCCCGATTCACCCCTGCCGCCGATTGCCCTGCTGGATGCCGCCGACGCCGTCATTGAACGGCCTTCGGCGGAGGTGCTGGAATTCACCTCGCGCCTGATCGAGCGCAAGTTGATGGATTTCAATGTCAGCGTGAAGGTGGTGGCGGCCTATCCGGGCCCCGTCATCACCCGTTATGAAATCGAGCCTGCGGTGGGGGTCAAAGGCTCCACCGTGGTCAATCTGGCGCGTGATCTGGCGCGCGCCCTGTCGGTCACCTCGATCCGTATTGTCGAAACCATTCCCGGCACCTCGCACATGGGTCTCGAATTGCCGAATCCGAAACGTGAAATTGTGCGCCTGTCGGAAATCCTCGGCTCGGCGGTGTATGGCGATATGCACTCCAAACTCGCCATCGCCATGGGCAAGGATATCGCCGGCCGCCCGGTGGTGGCGGATCTTGCAAAAATGCCGCATGTGCTGGTGGCCGGCACCACCGGCTCGGGCAAATCGGTGGCGATCAACGCGATGATTTTGTCGCTGGTGTACAAGGCCACCGCCAACGAGGTGCGGCTGATTTTGATCGACCCGAAAATGCTGGAGCTGTCGGTGTACGAAGGCATCCCGCATCTGCTGGCACCGGTGGTCACCGATATGCGCCACGCGGGTTATGCCTTGAGCTGGTGTGTGGCGGAAATGGACCGGCGCTATAAGCTGATGAGTGCCGTCGGGGTGCGCAATCTGGGCGGCTTCAACACCAAGGTGCGCGAGGCCAAGGACAAGGGCACGCCCCTGCCGCATCCGTTTTCACTCACACCCGACGCCCCCGAGCCGCTGGAGGCGCTGCCGCTGATTGTGGTGGTGATCGACGAATTGGCCGACATGATGATGGTGGTCGGCAAAAAAGTGGAGGAATTGATTGCGCGTCTCGCGCAAAAGGCACGCGCTTCCGGCATTCATCTGGTGCTGGCCACGCAGCGCCCAAGTGTCGATGTCATCACCGGCCTCATCAAGGCCAATGTGCCCACCCGCGTGGCGTTCCAGGTCTCGTCCAAAATCGATTCACGCACCATCCTCGACCAGCAGGGCGCCGAGGCGCTGCTGGGGCAGGGCGATATGTTGTATCTGCCGCCGGGCTCGGGCATGCCGCAGCGGGTGCACGGCGCGTTTGTCAGCGACGCCGAAGTGCATCGTGTGGTGCAACAACTCAAAACCCAGGGTGAGCCGGCCTACATCGAGGGCATTCTTGATGCGCCCGATGAATCGATGGCCGAGACGGCAAGTGGCGACAGCGACAGCGGCGCAGGGGAAAAAGACCCGCTGTACGACCAGGCCGTGCAAATTGTGCTGCAAAACCAACGCGCCTCCATCTCGCTGGTGCAACGCCACCTGCGCATCGGCTACAACCGCGCCGCGCGCCTGCTGGAGGACATGGAAAAAGCCGGCATGGTGTCGTCCATGGGCGGCAATGGCAACCGGGAGATT
>JANPNJ010000097.1:0-15935 GCA_031427395.1 Burkholderiales bacterium | reverse complement strand
GCAACCGACAGTTCCGGCCAATCCAAATTGTACTTCGTGATAGTGATGGCCTGCGCGCTCGATAGCGGGCGGCTGAGCGGTTCTTTTCCACTCTCTTCCCTCGCAATATCTCGATATTGCTCGGTCAGTCGAGTGAAAAATTACTCGCTCATCCACCCACTCTCGAACGCGCCCCCGTGAAATATGCAGGCTAGATTATTTTTTGTTCAAGGTCGCCACAAAGGCGTTGAATTCATCCACCGCGGCGTTGGCGGCATCGACGGTTGCCTTGGCAAGTTTGTTCATGTCTTCGCGATAGGCCATCAGGCAATCGCGGTAGGCATCGACTTCCTTCATGAAGGTTTTTTGCTGGGTGTTGCTCGCCATTTTTCCCGGTGCCTCAGGGATTTTGCATTGATGCTTGGGGGTGGTCGTGGTGGCCGCAGCCGGTGGCGCGGCGGCTTTGTTGTCCTGCGCGGCGGCGGCCGGCGACATGAGCATCAATATTGCCAGCAGTATGGTTTTGTTCATGATTGTTTCACCTTGCAAATAAATTCAGCCCGCCGCCTTGCGGTTGAGTGTGGCCGACGCATTGGTATCAGCCAGCCAGGCGCGAATGGATTGGAGTATGCCGTCACGGTTGAGTCCGCAGTCGGCGAGCAGGGTTGCGGGATCACCGTGTTCGACAAATTGATCCGGCAGGCCCAGGTGCAAGACCGGCAGGGTCAGGCATTGTGCCGACAGCGACTCCGCCACCGCGCTGCCCGCGCCGCCCATCACCACATTTTCTTCAATAGTGACAATCACGTCGTGCGTGGTGGCGAGTTTGAATATGAGTTCCTCGTCAATCGGTTTGACAAAGCGCATGTTCGCCACACTGGCGTTCAGTTCCTCGGCGGCATCACACGCGGGCTTGACCATCGAGCCAAAGGCCAGGATCGCCACGCGCTGTTTTGATTGGCCCATCGCCACACCTTTGGCCTCGCGCAGCATCACGCCTTTGCCCAGCGGCACGGTGGTCAATGCCTTGTCGATGGCCGCGCCGCTGCCCGCGCCGCGCGGATAACGAATGGCGGAGGGCTGGTCGAGCTTCATGCCGGTGGTGAGCATCTGGCGGCACTCGTTTTCGTCGGCGGGCGCCATCACCACCATGTTGGGGATGCAGCGCAAAAACGACAAATCAAACGCGCCATGGTGGGTGGGGCCGTCGGCACCCACCAGGCCGCCGCGATCGAGTGCGAACACCACCGGCAGGTTTTGAATGGCGACATCGTGGATCAATTGGTCATAACCACGCTGCAAAAAGGTGGAATAAATCGCCAGCACCGGGCGCAGGCCGTCGGCGGCGAGACCGGCGGCAAAGGTCACCGCGTGTTGCTCGGCAATGGCGGTGTCGAAATAACGATCCGGGAATTCCTGTGAAAATTTCACCAGCCCGGAGCCTTCGCGCATTGCCGGGGTGATGCCCACCAGGCGCTTGTCGGCGCGCGCCATGTCGCAGATCCACTCGCCGAAAATCTGCGTGTAGGTGGGCTTGGGTTTGACATCTGGTGCCGACGCAGCCTTGACCAGGCCGATCTTGGGGTCAAATTTTGGCGGGCCGTGGTAGTTGATCGGATCATCCTCGGCGAGTTTGTAGCCCTGGCCTTTTTTGGTCACCACATGCAAAAACTGCGGGCCGTCGAGTTGTTTGATGTTGTGCAGCGTGTCGATCAGCACATCAATATTGTGGCCGTCGATGGGGCCGGTGTAGTTGAAGCCGAATTCCTCAAACATGGTGGAGGGCGTGATCATGCCCTTGGCATGTTCCTCGAGTTTTTTGGCGATCTCTTTGAAGGTGGGCGTGTATTGCAGGGCTTTTTCAGCGGTTTTTTTGGTGGCGGCGTAAAAACGCCCGGACATCAGCTTGGCGAAATAATTGTTGAGCGCGCCGATGGATTCGGAAATCGACATGTCGTTGTCGTTCAGGATCACAATGATATTTTCGCGGCCGACATTGTTCATCGCCTCGAAGGCCATGCCGGCGGTGATCGCGCCGTCGCCGATGATGGCGACCGCGTGGCGTTTGACGCCGCTGATGCGCGCCGCCACCGCCATGCCGAGCGCGGCGGAAATGGAGGTGGATGCATGCGCGGTGCCGAAGGTGTCGTAGATGGATTCTTCACGACGCGGAAAACCGGCGATGCCGCCTTTTTGCCGCAACCTGGGCATCCCGGCTTTGCGACCGGTCAAAATTTTATGGCCGTAGGTCTGGTGGCCCACATCCCACACCAGGCGATCCACCGGCGTGTTGAAAACGTAATGCAACGCGATGGTCAATTCAACCGTGCCGAGGTTCGACGAAAAATGTCCGCCGGTGGTGGCTACCGATTCAACGATGAATTCACGCAGTTCGGTGGCGAGCTGCGGCAGCGCGCGCCGATCCAGTTTGCGCAGGTCGACCGGGTCGTTGATGGGATCGAGCAGTGGGTATTTGGAGGTGGTTGACATGGATTTGGGGGTGGGGTTGCCAGGCTAGTGGTCACGCTGCACAATAAATTCGGCCAACTCGCGCAATCTTGCCGCGCGCGCGCCAAACACGGCCAGACTGTCCAACGCATTTTGCAGCAATTCATCGGCCAGGGCTTTGGCGGCACCCAGTCCCATCAAGCTGACATAGGTTGGTTTGTTGGCGTCTTCATCCTTGCCCGCCGTTTTGCCCAATTTCTCGGTATTAGACTCGCAATCCAAAATGTCGTCCACCACCTGAAAGGCGAGCCCGATGCATTTGGCGTAATGGTCGAGATTTTGCCGCTCAATCTCGCTCATTTGGTTTCCGCACAGCGCACCCATATTGACCGAGGCGCGAATCAGCGCGCCGGTTTTTTGCATGTGCATGAATTCGAGCTCGGGCAGGGTGATGTCTTTACCCACGCTTGCCAGATCAATCGCCTGCCCGCCGGCCATGCCGCGTGAGCCGCAGGCCTCGGCAAACAGGCGGATCAGCGCGAGTTGCAGGCTGCCATCATCACAAAGTTTGTATGCGCTCACAATCTCAAAAGCCATTGCCTGTAGGGCATCTCCAGCCAGCAACGCGGTGGCTTCGTCAAATTCGACATGGCAGGTGGGGCGGCCGCGACGCAACACATCGTCGTCCATGCACGGCAAATCGTCATGGATCAGCGAGTAGGCGTGGATCATTTCCACGGCTGCGGCGGCAATTTTCACGCGCTCAGGATCGGCATCGGTCAATTCACCAGCGGCAAAGGCCAGCATCGGCCGCACCCGTTTGCCGCCACCCAGCGTGGCGTAACGCATTGCATCGTGCAGGCGGCTTGGCGCGTGGCTGTTGACAGGAAGCAATTGGCCAAGCGTTAGTTCCATATTGGTCGCAATCTGGCGCGCCCAGTCCTGAAAGTGGCTCATCCGGCGCTTATTCCCTGAAGTCCGCGAGTTTTGCCGGCTCGCCATTCGCCGGAGGGGTCAAAATTTGAATGCGTTGCTCGGCATCACGCAACACTTTCTCGCAAAATTTCAGCAAATCGGTGCCGCGCTGATAGGCGGTGAGCGACTCCTCAAGCGGCAATTGCCCGGCTTCCATTTTTTCGACCAGGCCATCGAGCTCGGCCATGGCGGCTTCGAAAGATTTGGGTTCGGTTGTTTTTGGCATGTTTTAAGTGGCAGATGTCACCCATGACAATCGCGGGCGAGCCCGCATTTTACCGGAAAGCCACGTCTGCCCAGAGGCTTTCGGTGGGGCGCACCCGATTGCGGGAGCCAGGCAAAAAATTGTCGGCTGTGGGTTGCGGAAACGGGCACATTTTGGCAAAATCGTCATCCCTCTTTTAATTTTAAAAAAAGAGCCAAGTCGGGACGGAGCAAGCAGAGTTAAAAGCTGGTTTCTCGATCGCCCAGGTGTCGTTTTTACTTTGGTTAAGACGCGGCAGTTTGAAGCTACGTGTTGATTGGAGGTAAGGACTATGTCCAAACTGCTGGGCGGGCGCGAGCTCTCGAAGCCCTTTGTTGCCACCACCCAGCTTCCCGTGGGCTGGTATTTTGATCCCGCCGTCCATGCGCGGGAAATTGCCACCATTTTCAAGCGTGCGCCAATCTATGTCGGCCACGAATTGATGGTGCCCGAAAAAAATTCCTATCGCACCCTGGCCAATGATGCGTGGGCGCTCATCAACAACGGCGAATCCATCGAGCTCATTTCCAATATTTGTCGCCACCGCCAGGCCGTGATGCTGAAAGGTGCCGGCAAGCTGCCTTCCGGAAACGTGGTGTGCCCGCTGCACCGCTGGACGTATGACAATCGCGGCACCTTGCTGGGCGCGCCGCAGTTTGATCCGCAGCCCTGCCTGCATTTGCCGAAAAAAAATCTGTCGCGCTGGAACGGCCTGTTGTTCGAGGGTCCCAACGCGATTGTCGCTGACCTGGCCAAAATCAAATGGGCCAAAGACCTCGATTTCAGCGGGTTTGTGTTCGACAAGGCCGAAGTCACCGAATACAACTTCAACTGGAAAACGTTTATTGAGGTGTATCTCGAGGACTATCACGTTGTGCCGTTTCATCCTGGCCTCGGCGGCTTTGTCGATTGTGATTCGCTGGAGTGGGATTACGGCGATTGGTACAGCGTGCAGGTGGTTGGCGTGAAAAACCAGCTTCGGCGCGCCGGCAGCGACACCTACAAAAAATGGCACGACTCGGTGCTGAAATACCGTGGCGGCGAGCCGCCGCCCTATGGCGCCATCTGGATGACCATCTACCCGAACGTCATGGTCGAGTGGTATCCGCATGTGCTGGTGGTGTCCACCATCCTGCCAAAAGGTCCGGACCAATGCACCAACATCGTCGAATTTTATTACCCCGAGGAAATCGCCCTGTTCGAGCGTGAATTGGTCGAGGCCGAACAAAAAGCCTATGCGGAGACGGCGCTTGAAGATGAAGAAATTTGCCAACGCATGAACGATGGCCGCAAACTGTTGTGGCAGGCAGGGCGTGACGAACAAGGGCCGTACCAGTCGCCGCTGGAAGACGGCATGATTCATTTTCATGAATTTGTACGACGGGAGATGGGCGCGACAGTTCCCGGCTCATGCGATTGACAAACTCAAGGATTGGCGCGCTTTTTCAAGGCAAAATGGCTGAAAGTCCCCGTCTGGAGTTGACATGACCTCTTCGTGGATGCTCGTCGCCGGTGCGCTGTTTGCCACCATGGGTGCGTTTGCAAAATTGCTCAGCAGCCAATTCAGTGGTGCCGAGCTGGCGCTGTATCGATCGGTGGTGGCGCTGGTGGCGGTGGGCGCGGTGGTATTGGTGCGCCGGCAATCCATCGCCACGCCACATTGGCGAGGCCATTTTTGGCGCGGGGCCACCGGCACGGTTTCGCTGATCGGCTATTTTTATACGATGACGCAGTTGCCGCTGGCCACCGCAATCACCCTCAATTACACCTCGCCGCTGTGGCTCACCGTGCTGTCCACGCTGCTGCTGCGTGAACGTTTCCGGCCGATATTGGTGGTCGCCATTTTGCTCGGCATGGCGGGTGTGATGTTGTTGCTGCAACCGACTTTTTCCGATGACAATGTGTCGGCGGGTTTGATTGGTTTGGCATCGGGATTTTTTGCCGCGTGTGCTTATGTGAACGTGAAAAAGCTGGGCGCGGCGGGTGAGCCGGAATGGCGCGTGGTGTTTTACTTTGGCGCGGCCGGGCTGATTGGCTCGGGTGTCGTGCAATGGCTTTGGCAGGGCACCTTCAACGCCGTGACGCCGGCCAATGTCTGGCCGCTGTTGGCCATGGGGTTGGCCGCGACCATCGCGCAATTGGCCATGACGCGCGCCTATCACAGCGGCAATACATTGGTGGTGGGGGCGTTTGCGTATTCAACGGTCATATTCGCGGCACTGTTTGGCTGGATTTTTTTCGACGAAAAATTGCCGCCGGTGGCATGGGCGGGCATGGCCATCATTGTCGCCAGTGGTTTGCTGGCCAAACTGGCAAGTGAGAAAAAAACCGACACGAGGCCAACTCTGCCGGCTGAGGAAGATTGAAAATTGTTCAAGGAAAGAAAACCAACATGCTCATCAACACCGCAACCCTCGCACAACATTTGACAGACCCATCATGGGTTATCTTTGATTGCCGCCACGATTTGATGGATCTGGCAAAAGGCGAACGCCTGTACCGCGAAGGCCATATACCCGGTGCCCACTTTGCCAACCTGGACGTGGATTTGTCCGGCGAAAAAAATGGCTGCAATGGCCGCCATCCGTTGCCTGCACCCGCCGCGTTCATTGCCTTTCTGGCACGACACGGCGTCACCAATCAATCCACCGTGGTGGCCTATGACGACGTTGGCGGGCAATTCGCCGCACGCCTGTGGTGGCTGTGTCGTTGGGTCGGTGTGCACCATGTCGCGCTGCTCGACGGCGGCATCAGCAAATGGTGCGCGGATGGCCATGCACTTTCGCCAACGGTGCCGCCAACCAAAACGGTCGCACTGGGCGGCCACGCCAATCCCGCCATGCTCATCAGCGCCGCTGAATTATTGCCACGCCTGGGCACGGCTGACAAACCAGATTGCCTGTTGATCGACGCGCGCGCGCCCGAACGCTACCGGGGTGAGGTGGAACCGCTGGATCCGGTGGCCGGCCACATCCCCGGTGCCGTCAATCGTTTTTACAAGGAAAACCTCAACCCCGATTTGACGTTCAAAAGCCGTGGGGAATTGCGCGCTGTGTTTGATGCGCTGCTCGGCGGACACACGCCCGCCGATGTTGTCCACCAATGCGGCTCCGGTGTTACCGCCTGCGCCAATATTTTTGCCATGGAATATGCGGGGCTGGCGGGTGCGGGCTTGTATGCGGGTTCGTGGTCGGAGTGGGTGAGTGATGCGGCGCGGCCGGTGGCCAAAGGTGCGACACGTTGGTGAAGCGTCTCGCGTTTGCCATCGCCGCGAGTTGGTGTTGGGCGGTTTCACTGCCGGTGTCGGCGCAATTCATCACGCCGCCTGCTGGCATGGTGGTGGAGGGGGTGCCGCCGATTGAGGATGCATTGGCGGAAAAAGTTGCCGCCTACACACAGTTCAATCCTTCGACGCTGGTGGGCTGGCACCCTGAAAAATCCGCCGTGTTGGTCAAGAGGCGCAACGGCAACAGCCAACAACTGCATCTGGTGGCGCGCCCCGGCGAAACGCCGCAGGCGCTGGGCGCATCTGACGAAGCCACTCTGGCTTTGAAGAGGCAGTCCGCACGCAGTAATGCGGTATTGGCTGCACGCAACAGCGCCGCATTCCGCCGACTCACAATGCGCAGCCGCAACGGCAAATCCGCAGCCTATTCCACACCACACATTGCACAAGATGGCAGCACAATATGGGCAATTTCCAACCGCAACAGTGCATCCAACCGCGAAAGCGCTGTGCGCAGGCTCGTGCAAATCCATGTGAAGACTGGCAAAGAGTCGGTGATGGTCGGCCACCTGAATGTTGATGTCGAAGCATTCGCGGTGTCACAAGTCGCGCGGCGCATTGCCTTCCTCACCCGTGAAAACGGCGCATCGGTGCTGCGTTTTCTGGATTTGGACAGCAAGCAGGAGTTGCCGCGTCCGGCGTTGCTGCCGGGGGACATTTCAAATCTGCACTGGCAACATGAAGTCCATGATCGCGCCGGGATGGCGCCGTCCGACGACACGCTGGCCTTCAATCTGTCTTCGGCAAAATCGCCGAGCGATGTTTTCACCTATCAAATCAAAGCCACCAAATTAACCCGCTGGACCAACGCTGCCGCGCCGGGGCTGAGTCCGCTTGATTTTGTCGAGCCACAGCGCATTGAGTGGAAAACGGCGGAAAGCAAAACCACGCCTGGATATTTTTATCAGCCGGATGCGACAACGTTTCCCGGTAAACGGCCGGTCATCATCGAGGTGCGCGGCGGCATGCCGGTGTTTTTGGGGTGCAACAATTATTTCGTCAACGCACTGGGTGTGGCGTTTGTCCGTGTGGACAACAACACCAATGTGGATGCCGTGCTGAAGTGGATTGCCACCGAGCCTGCGTTGGATGCCGGTCGCGTGGCGGTGATGGAAGGGGGCGAGATGATGCTGGCATCGTCACCATTGACAACGCGCCCGACGTTGAAGGTGCGGACAGATGGGCTGGGACCGGACAAAAGATCGCATGAGGATTTTTTGTTTTATGCGCAGGTGAAATTTGTTGAGGCGGTGTTGTTGCGTTGAGTTGTTGCATTGCGCGTCAACCTTGCGAAACCATCAGCCGCGAATCAGAGTTTGAGCGGGATCGCCTTGCCCATTTCCAATTTTTGCATCTCAAATGCCTTGGGCTGGACTTCATTTGGTGTGGTTAGGGTGACCGGTGACGGTGAATTGTTCGGTGCGGCACCGGGCAAGAACCGCTGGAAATAATCCTTGAGACCATTGACGCGCCATTGGCAGCGGGTGTCAGCCGATTTTTTGCAGTAGGAAACCGCTTGGTTGGCAAACAGCGCCTCTCGCTCCTGGGTGCGCCCGGTGTAGTGGGTGAGTTTGGCGGCAAACACCAAGGCACCCCACGGAGTCTCATCCCGCTCGCAGGGCTGGGCAAACCCGGATTGAGCCACGGCATTCAGACAACGCAGGCTGGCCAAGTAGGCCGGCTGATTCATGATCCAGGTGGCATCCAGGTCGGTCTGCAATCCATCATGATGGTGGCGGCGCGCGATAGGCAGCGGTGGCGAATCGGTTGCGCCAGTCACGGGATTGACCTGATAGATGTCGTACAAATCGACAAAGACCCCGGTCGTTGGCTGGAATCGACATCCGAGCTCGGCACACGCGCCGCTTTCCACCGCGCCAAGATGGCGCAACCGGTTTTTTTCACGCACGAAAATTTGATCGACAGTGCAGCGCCAGCGGGCAATCTGCCCACACTGGTGGCGCACAAACAGGTATTCGCCTTTCCAGCCCATGAGTGCGCGCTGGCGAGTAAGACCTTCGACCGGCGACTCGAAATCAGGCACAACAGTGGCGAAGCGATAACGCTGTTGAAGGTGATCCACGGTGACCACAAATTCAGACGCGGTATTTTGCGTCAGCGTGACCACCACTTCGCGCTTTTGCGCATCAGACAGGTTCGCCCGGGCGCCGCCTGCAAGTGCAAATGCCAGCAACACACCACACGCAATGGTGCGAGGCAAATTTTTGGACTTGGTGGCGGGATTCATTGAACAGGGGATGCCGTCAATCGGCATCCCCGGAGCGTGTGGCATGCGGGCTCGTTATTTTGCCGCGACCAATTTCTTTTGTGTCTCGTCGCCAATATGGGTGGCGAAGAATTTTTCGAGTCGGCGGAAATGATCCAGCACGTTTTCATCCTTGTTGAAGCCGTGGCCCTCGCCGTTATAAACCACGTATTCGACAAGATTGCCGCGACCGGCTGACTGCATGCTCTTGACGAAGTCGTTGGCATGGATGATAGGCACCCTGCGGTCATCGGAGCCCATCGCCAGCAGCACCGGGATATTGATCTTGTCCACGTTGCGCGCGGGCGAGGTTTTCATGAATTGATCTTTATCGCGCACGCCATCACCAACAGCCACGGTGAATTCGGTGACAAGGACTTTGGTGTCGTTTTCCGCAATGTCGGAATGTTGCACGGACTGCAGCAAAAACAAATCCGTGACCGCGACGTAAGGCGCCGTGCATTTCCACAATTCGGGATCACGCACGGGGCCTTGCAGGCTGGCATATCCACCATATGAACCGCCAAACAGGCACATGCGTCCCTTGTCCACCATGCCCTCTTTCACCAAATGCAGCGCGCCGTCGGTGAGGTCGTCTTGCATGGTCAATCCCCACTGTTTATGTGAGGATTCATAGTGCTTGCGACCAAAGCCGGTGGAGCCGCGAGGCTCCGGCTCGAGCACCACGTAGCCGCGGGAGGCAAAAAACTGCGCGTGGGCGCTGCGACCCTGCCATTGGACGCCGTAATAACTGCGAGCCTGCGGACCGCCGTGAATATGCATGATCAGCGGCAGGTTTTTGCCGGTCGAGCCTTTGGGAATGGTCACCCAGGCCGGAATTTCCATGCCGTCGCGAGCCTTGTATTTGATGAACCGCCGCTCAGACATGCTGCCGGTGGGTAGCCAGCTGCGGCGGGTGACAAGCGGCTCAATGGATTTGGCTTCATTGTCATACAAAAAATATTGTCCGGGATTGGTGGGGGATGCGGACAGCAGCAACAGGCGCTTGCTCTTTTCCTCTACGACACCGATGTTGTTGACGTTGTCCTTCAGAGTGGCATCGAGTTGTCCCTGCAATTTTTCCAAATCGGCATCAAACCATTTGGTCACGGGCATTTCCGCGCTGTAGCGAATCCCCACCAGACGCTTTTTTTCGTTGCTGAACAACAGGCCGCCGTCAACGTCTATCAATGGGTGCTCAAACACCAGCTCGCCCATTTTTTTGGTGACTGTGTCGTATTTATATATGGCCATTTTGTCGCGGCCGATATTGGAAGCCACATAAAGCGTGGTGTTGTCATAGTCAAACGCAACCGGGCTCATGTGATCCCCCGCCGTCACCCCCCAGGTGCTGCGGCTCTCATACAGCTTCTCCCATTTGGCATCGGCACTGGCGCGATGCCAGAAACCAATTCGGGTGAAGGTTTCGTTGCCCTGGCGCGGCTCGTTAGTCACGGCTACGCGTGGCACCTGGTTGCGATCCAGCACCCAGCGCCTCACGTCACCCGGGCTGTCAAAGGTCAGCAGGGAATAACGGCCGGTGATGGTGTTGAATCGATAAAGATCGCTCGAAGTGCGGGTGCGGGCTGACATCGAGATGATGTAATCGCTGGAGTCGCCGCCCACCGCGCGGATCGGCGTAAACAATATCGCCCGTCCCTGGTCGGTGCTGTTGCGTTTGTCGATGCGGGTGAAATCAGAAAATTCACTGCCGTCGATGTTGATGCAAAACGTGCCGCGGTAATTGAAATTGCCGGTGACATCCTGCCCGTCGGCGACACGCATGCAAATGCGTTTGTTGTTCACCCAGTAAAAGTTGGCCACATCGGTGGTTTCAAAGCTGGTCAACAGGCGGCGCGAACGCATTGCCAGATCGATGACCACCAAATTTCCCCGTCCCTTGAATGGCGAGACAGCGGCGAGGAATTCGCCGCTTGGCGACAGTGTCATCTGGTCAAATTCCGGGCGGCGCAAGAAGGTTTCGAGCGGAATGGTGCTGGCCTTGATGGCGGTGGCATCCACCGAAATTTGTTCGGCTTTTGGTTGCCCGTGGGAGGCGGTGGGCAGCCATGAGGCAATGCAGACCAGCGCGGCTGTGAAGCTGAGGATTGAGCGATTCATCATGTCATACCTGATAAAAAATGAAGGGAGTCGCGCAGAGTGGGTTTCCGGCGACGGCAGGGCTGAAAGTCTATGGGCGTTTGCACTGTTGTGCAAGGGTTTTTCGATTGATAATGGGTCGTTGCGACACGCTGCGTTCCGACTGTTTGCCAAAAGGACAATGCCCCATGCTTGCCGATATTGTGCTGGTTGTGCATGTGGCGGTGGTGCTGTTCAACGTCGGTGGCCTGATCGCCATCTGGCTTGCCGCGCTGGGTGATTGGGCACCGCTTGGCTGGGTTCGCAACCGGCGATTTCGCTTTGTGCATCTGGGCGCGCTCGGGTTTGTCACCATGGAGGCGCTGCTCGGCATGACCTGCCCGTTGACGCATTTGGAGGATTGGCTGCGTGATACAGAAGGGCAGCGAGGCTTCATCGCCCGCTGGCTGCACCACTGGCTTTATTGGGATTTCCCGCTGTGGGTTTTTGCTTTGGCTTACCTCAGCGTTTTTTTGCTGGCGGTGGCGGCGTGGTGGGTGGTGCCGCCTGAGAAAAAAAGATAAAAGTCGTTGTTTGGTGCGCATTTTCAGGCAAAAAGTGCTGAAAACGCCCGTCAATACTGGACTTTATCCATCAGTTGTTTTGGTTGCGCCGATTTTCGATTCGCTGCCGTTCAAGAGCTTGGCGATGTTTTCGCGGTGCCGCCAGATGAGCAAGGCACACATGACCAACACCGCCGGAAAATACGCCGTAAAGCCAAACAAATAAAACGTGTAAAACGGCGCGAACAGGGAAGCCGCCAGCGCCGCCAGTGACGAGTAACGAAAAAAAACCACCATGATGAGCCAGGTGGCCAGGGTGGCCGCGCCCAGCCACCAGTGGATGGCGAACAGAATGCCGGCCGCGGTGGCCACACCCTTGCCACCTTGAAAGCGGAAAAACACCGGGAACAAATGGCCGACAAACACCGCGAACGCCACCCCGGCCAGCGCCACCGGGGTGAGTGCGTAATCCTCCGCCACACGCTGCGCCAGCCACAGCGCGAACCAGCCCTTGCCGGCGTCGCCCAGCAAGGTCAACACAGCGGCAAATTTTTTGCCGGTGCGCAAAACGTTGGTGGCACCGGGGTTTCCCGAGCCGTAGGTGTGCGGGTCGGGCAGACCCATGAATTTGCTGACGATCACGGCAAATGAAATCGAGCCGATGAGGTAAGCAATAACAATGGCAAATAATGTATTCATAGCGCACTACTTTACAATAGCATTCCTGCTTTGCGTTTTTCCAATTGTGCGTGATGCGCGCGGGCTTTCACACTTGCCTTGGATTATTTATGGACATCATTTTCATCCGCGAATTTCGTGCCGACGCCTGGATTGGCGTGTATGAGTGGGAGCAGCAGCGCCCGCAAACCCTCGAATTCGACATCGACATCGGCCTCGACACCCACCGCGCGGGTGAGACTGACTCGATCCGCGACACCATCGACTACGGCAAAGTGGTCGAGCGCGTCAAGGCTGATCTGGCTGACGCCAAATTCAAATTGCTCGAAGCGTTGGCCGAACACGTCACACAGGTGTTGTTCCACGACTTCAACGCGCAATGGGTGAAAATCAGCGTCGCCAAAATCAGCCACATGCGCGGCGTGAAAAAAATCGGCGTCACCATCGCGCGGTCACGGCACGATCCGAGTGTGGCGTTGAGTGTTGGGGACTGAAGGCGGGAACCGCCGATGGACGCCTATAAACGCCGATAAGGTCATAGCCCTGGGTGGCTCTTGTTTTGTTTTTATCGGCGCATTTCGGCGTCCATCGGCGGTTCCAACCCCCTAACCGCAGGCACTACCCCCGCGGATGATGCTCCGCATGGATCGCCTTCAGCCGCTCGCGCGCAACGTGGGTGTAAATCTGCGTGGTGGTGATGTCGGCGTGGCCGAGCAGCAATTGCACCACGCGCAAATCGGCGCCGTGGTTGATGAGGTGGGTGGCGAAGGCGTGGCGCAACACATGCGGTGAGATGGCGGCGCGGATGTCGGCTTTGCTGGCGTGTGCCTTGATGAGATGCCAGAACATTTGCCGGGTCATGGCCCCACCCCGCGCGGTGACAAACAACGCGTTGGATTTTTGTTCACCGAGGATGGTATTGCGCGCGCCGCGCACATAGCGATCGAGCCACTCGGCGGCATCCTGACCAATAGGCACCAGCCGCTCCTTGCCGCCTTTGCCCACAATGCGCACCACATGGTCATTGAAGCTCACTTGCGCCAGCGGCAGGCCGGTCAATTCTGAAACCCGCAAACCGGCCGCGTACAGCAATTCAAGCATGGCGCGGTCGCGCAGGCCGAGCGCGGTATCAACATTGGGCGCGGCAAGCAGGGCTTCCACGTCCGCCTCCGACAAAGACTTCGGCAGGCCGCGCGGCAGCTTCGGCGTATCGAGTGCGGCGCTGGGATCAATTTCGGCGAGTTTTTCACGCAATGCGTATTGATAAAATCGCTTCAATGTCGAGGTGAGTCGCGCGGTGGTGCGGGCGCTGGCGTGGTCAACAATGATGCGGTGTGCCAAATAAGCCTGCAAATCAGTGGCGTCAAGTGTGAGCAGCGCCGCATGGTTGCCGTTGACCAGCCAGGTGTCGAGTTGCGCCAAATCACGCCGGTAACTCTCAATAGTGTTTTTGGACAAGCCATCCGACAAAAACAAATGATCGGTGAATTGATCGATGATCGGATCGTATGCCCGCCTCTCGTTCATAACAGTGAGCCGGCGTCAGCGAGGCTGCCCTCATGCGTGAGCAGCCAACGCTTGATCGCCAACGGGTCATCGCGCTTGCCGCCCATGAATCCGCCCAGCCCGTTGGCGGCCACAATGCGGTGGCAAGGGACAATAATGGGCAGCGGATTTTTGCCGCAGGCGCTGCCGACCGCACGCGCGTTCGAGCCGATGAGGCGGGCGATGTCGCCGTAGGTCAGCGTCAAGCCTGGCGCGATGTCACGCATCGCCTGCCAGACATCAAGCTGGTGTTTGCTGCCGCTCAATCGCACCGGCACATCAAAGCGGAATTTTGGATTTTTCAAATACGAGGCCAGTTGCACACACGCCAGGTGCGCCAGCGAATTTTTGACCGGCATTTTCGCTTGCGTGGAGACCGGCAAAAAGTGCAGCGCAGTGACAGCGGCATCGTCTGCCATGATGCCAAGGCAGGCGAAAGGTGCGACGACAATGGCGTGATATTGGGTGAACGAAGCCATGATGAATTGAGTCTATCGATCAGGCAAAAAATTTCAAGGCAATGATAATCATGCCTGCCAAAAAAGCCGTCTCGGCAACAATCAACAGCACCGGCCGCCAGCCGAGCAAGACCAATTCCCTGAGCTCGGTTTTCATGCCCAGCGCGGCGATGGCGGTGACCAGCAAAAAGCGCGACGCCTCATTGGCCAACGACAAAAATTGACTGGGCAACGCCACCAGGCTGTTTAGCGCCACCAGTGCGGCGAAGGCCATGGCAAACCATGGCAGCAACGGCGGTTTTTTGGTCTCACCAAAGTCGTTGCGGTGTTGGCGACGATAGAGCACCGACAAAACCAGAATCACCGGCAACAACATCGCCACACGCAGCAATTTGACAATCGTTGCCGTGTCGCCTGCCGCGGGTGAAACAGAATAGCCGGCACCGATCACTTGCGCGACATCGTGAATGGTCGCGCCCAGAAAAATTCCCGCCTGCCTGTCGGACAATCCCAGCGCAGTGGCGATCAGCGGATAAATCACCATCGCAGCAGTGGACATGGCAGTGACGCCAATCACGGTAAAGGTGGCGTCACGATGGCTGTGGGTGTGCCTGGGCAGCACGGCCGACACCGCCAGCGCGGCCGACGCACCGCAAATCGCCACCGCCCCGCCGGTGAGCACGCCGAAATTATTCTGTGCCTGCATCAGGCGACCCAGCACCGCACCGAAAATGATGGTGGCAACAACGGCACCGACCACCAGCAAAGTAACCTGCATGCCCAGCCCGGCGATCTCGCCAAACGTGATGCGCAAGCCCAGCAAGGCCACACCAAGGCGCAGCAAGGTAGATGACGACCACGCCACCCCAGTCACCGTGCGGCCTTCGGCGCCAAGAAAATTGAGCGCCATGCCGAGCAGCAGCGCAAACAACATCGCCGAGGCGCGGTAATGTTCGGCCAAAAACATCGCGGCGATGGCCACCACCACGGCGGCGGTGAGGCCGGGCAGAATGGGGTGGCGCACGGTGAAGCGCACTACGCCGCCCCGGCGCATGATGGCAGGAGGCGGTAAAAAGCAGGGCACACCCAAAAACCACCGTCATTCCCGCGCAGGCGGGAATCCAAGTGCGCACCGCGCGGGAATGACGAAATTTTTGAATGGACAGTGATGCCCTGAATATTGAGAGCCAAGCGCATCGTGTGATTATCGCGGAATTGCCAGCACAAACCACGGGTGGGTGCGCCCTATAATTCAGCATGTCCTTCGCCATCCTGCTCATTCCCGATTTTGCGTTGATCCTGTTTGGCTTTGTGCTCAATCGCATCACCGATTGGGGGCGCGATTTCTGGAGCGGGCTGGAAAAACTCATTTACTACGTGTTGTTTCCGGCGCTGCTGTTTAATTCCATCGCCA
>JANPNJ010000096.1:0-2288 GCA_031427395.1 Burkholderiales bacterium | reverse complement strand
CACATCCGCCGCGGTCTGATGAAATTAAAAGAATGCCTGGACGGGCATGTCAATGAGGGGGCGGGTCAATGAAACTCGACCATCCCGAATTGCAATCCCGGCTCGCTGCTGAATACGTGCTGGGCACCATGCATGGCCGCGCCCGGCGGCGCTTTGAAACGTATCTGCTTCAACACCCGACACTGCTTGTGGTCGTGGCCAAGTGGGAGGCACTGCTGCTGCCGCTCACCGATGGCATCACGCCGGTTGTGCCGCCAGCGCGGGTGTGGGAAAAAATCAGCCGGCAAATAGGCTTTGGTGAAAGTCAGCCATTGGCGGGTGCTTTGAAGCAAAATGCCTCGAAAAACGCCGCCAGTGGCGGACTTTTCCAAAATTTTGTGTTCTGGCGCGCGCTGGGTCTGGGCGCTTCGGTTTATGCCATCGCGCTCACCGCCGTGCTGGTGATGAGCAATGGCTGGCAGGCGTCCGACCTGATGCTCACCTCCGTGCTGGAGGACAAGGGCATTGCCCGCATGGTGGTCGAGCAACCCAAGACCGGCATGCTGATGGTGAAAATGGTCAAGCCATGGAAGCCCGCGCCGACCAACAGTTTCCAGCTTTGGGTCATGCCCAAGGACGGCCCGCCGCGCGCCATTGGCATCATCAACCAGGATGGCGCGACAACACTAAAAATGCAGGAAATGGACACCATGCTCACTGACGGGCTGGCCTTTGCGGTGACCCGCGAGCCCATGGGCGGCTCGGCGAGCGGCGTGCCCAGCGGCGCGATTTTGTGCAAAGGGGTGATCGCCAAAATGCCGCCGAAAAAACCGGCCAAGCCGCAGATTTAGCGTGTGCGGAATTTGCCTGTGACAGCCTGGCGGATGGCAATGACTGCGGCCATCATGGCGCTTGCAGGCTGCGCCGCGCCGGGATTTCCCGTTGGCGATCTGCCCGCCGCCGTGACACACCCGCCGGGACATGTCATCAACATGCACGCCCACGCCAGCGGCACCAACCGCTATGCCTGCCGCGCCAATGGTGGCGGTTTTGCCTGGACGCTGATCGCAACCGAGGCAAGACTCACCAACCCGCATGGCAAGCCGAGCGGCCGCCACTACGCATCGCCCGCCACCTTTGAATCGCTGGATGGCTCGATGGTGACCGGCATTGTTCAAGCGGAAGCACCCGCCACCATTGGTGCTTTGCCGCTGCAACTGCTGCGCGCCAATCCGGCCACAGGTCTGGGCGCGCTGCGTGGTGTCAGTTTCATCCAGCGCGTCAATACGCGCGGCGGTTTGCCACCCACCGACCCATGCCACATTGGCGCAAAAGACCAAATGGCAACCGTCGCATTCCGTGCGGGCTTTGTGTTTTACAAGCCGCGCTGATTGCTTTTTTGGCGCATGCGATCTAGCGCGCCGCAGGTTTCATCCACCGCATCCATCAGGCGCGGTCCCGGACGCAATATCAGATCGGCGTCAAGTGCTTTGATGTTGCCCAGCCTGGCGGCAGCGAGCACGGCATAAATTCGGTTATCGCGCGGCGCAGAGGGGGCGTTTTTGTTTGCGCCATAAAACACCGCCTGCGGATTTTTCAGCAACAGCGCCTCGCGTGAAGGCTCGAACACCAGTTGGCCCGCGTCGGCAAACACATTCTCGCCGCCGCACACCCGCAGCGCCTCCGACAAAAAATGTTTGCCGTTGATGGTCATCAGCGGCACACGGCTGATTTCAAAAAACACGCTGATTTTTGTTGCGCTGGCGTAACGGGTTTGCGCCGCCCGCAGCCGCGCGGCAAATTCGTTCGCGCCAACCTCCGCCACCGCCAGCGTATCTGCCAACGCACCAATGCGCCGCAGCGCAATCGGCACATCATCGAGTGCGGCCACACCAATGGCCTCGGTGCGAATGCCAAGCGCATGCAGCCGCTTGATGTCGGCTTCACGGGTGCCACTTGCCCACACCAGCACCAGATCAGGTTTCAACGCCAACAAGGCTTCGAGATGGATACCGCCGGCATCAGCCACCTGCGGCAGCGCGCGTGCGGTGGCGGGGTAATCGCTGTACGCCGACACCGCCACCAGCTTCGCCCCCGCACCGGCAGCAAACACCAGCTCGGTGAGTGAGGGCGCGGTGCTGACAATGCGCGAGGCGGAATTGGCGGCCGCAGGATTGGCCAGCGCAAAAAGGATCAGCGCAATTGCCAGACTGCGCGCCACAATAGACACCGTGCTACTCCGCGTTCACCAGACGTCGCTGGCGCACCGCCTCGGCCAGTTGCCGCAACAGTTTTTCGGTGTCATCCCA
>JANPNJ010000095.1:0-3709 GCA_031427395.1 Burkholderiales bacterium | reverse complement strand
TGCGCGGCTTGCCTGCGCCCCTTGCCGGTGAGCTTTCGCAAACAATCATCTTCTTCTGATGAAACGGCATCGGCATGTCGCCACAAAATAATATCCATTGCCCATTGTCGCCGGCCTGGATGAAAATATTGTGACAAACCGGCGTGACAGGCGATTCCCGGACTGTCACAGCACCGTCATATTGGCCTTGTAGAGTCGTCCTCATGCAGGGAAACTGTTCCTGATAATTCCAGTTAATTGTCCTATCACCAGCGGAGAGTCAAAAATGAAACTCAATCAACTTCTGGCCGGTTTTGTTGCGGCGGCGGCTGTTGCGACGGCGACAGCCGCCACCGCCACCGACATCACCGGCGCGGGCGCCACCTTCCCTTTTCCCATCTACGCGAAGTGGGCGGAAGACTACAAGAAGGCGAGCGGCACGAACATGAATTATCAATCGATCGGCTCAGGCGCGGGCATTCGCCAGATACAGGCGAAAACGGTGGATTTTGGTGCCACCGACATGCCGCTCACCAAAGAGCAACTCGACAAGGACGGCATGCTGCAATTCCCCGCCGTCATTGGCGGTGTTGTGCTGGTGGTCAACCTGGATGGGGTGACACCGGGCGCGATGAAGCTGACCGGGCCGGTGGTGGCCGATATTTTCCTTGGCAAAATCAAGGTGTGGAATGATCCGGCGATCACCGCCCTCAACCCTGCCTTGAAACTGCCTGCGGATCCGATCACCGTGGTGCGCCGCTCGGACGGCTCCGGCACCACATTTTTGTTTGTTGATTACCTGGCCAAGGTCAGTCCGGAATGGAAAACCAAAGTGGGTGTGGGTACCGCCGTGTCATGGCCGGAAGGGGTGGGCGGAAAAGGCAACGAGGGCGTGTCCGCCTATGTGCAGCGCATCAAGGGCTCAATTGGATATGTTGAATACGCCTATGCCAAGAAAAACAAAATGTCGCACACACAGTTGCGCAACCAGGCCGGCAACTTTGTGCAGCCTGATGACATGACCTTCCAGGCCGCCGCCGCCGGTGCCGACTGGGCAAAAACACCGGGCATGCAGGTGATTCTCACCGATCAGCCGGGCAAGGACAGCTTTCCCATCACCGGCGCGTCGTTCATCCTCATGTACAAAGCCCAGGCCAACGCCGACAAGGGGCTGGCGGTGATGAAGTTTTTTGACTGGGCATTCGCCAATGGAGGCAAGGCGGCCACAGAAATGGAATATGTGCCCATGCCAGCGGCGGTTGTGGCACAGATTCGCGCGCTGTGGAAGACGGAAATCAAGGGAACCGCCGGTCAAGCCATCTGGAAATAATGTTTTTGCTGGTGAATGGGCGCAGCCGCCGTGACCACAAACGGCGGACTGCGTCCGCCCTGCGTCGGGCGGGCGGGCTTTTTTTTCTTCGGCATACTAAAATGGAAACATCACCATGAGCCAGGCCGAAGCTGAAATACATTTCGGTATCCCCAGGAAAGGGACCGTCGTGTCAAAAGAAGAACAACAACTGAAACTCGCCTCCCGGGCGGCGGGGCAGCGCATTTACGATGCGATTTTTCGAAAAATTACGCTGTTCTTTGCGTTGTTTGTATTGCTGTTGCTGGGTGCCATCATCAGCTCGCTGGTTTGGGGATCCTATCCGGTTTTTGAAAAATACGGGCTGGCTTTCCTGACCAGCACCGCATGGAATCCGGTGACCGATGAATATGGCGCCGCCAACGCCATTTACGGCACTGTTGTCACCTCTGTCATCGCCCTTGTCATCGCCCTGCCGGTGAGCCTGGGCATTGCCGTGTTTCTCACCGAGCTTTGTCCAAATTGGCTGAAGCGCCCGCTGGGCACAGCCGTTGAATTGCTCGCCGCCATTCCCTCGATCATCTATGGCATGTGGGGTCTGTTTGTTTTTGCCCCGCTGTTTGCCGAATATGCACAGCCCGCACTGACAAAATATCTGGGCAATGTTCCGGTCATCGGTGCGCTGTTTCAGGGCGCGCCCATGGGCATCGGCATGTTGGCCGCCGGCATTATCCTGGCCGTGATGGTGATTCCGTTCATCGCCTCGGTGATGCGCGATGTGTTTGAAATCGTGCCGAGTGTGCTGAAAGAATCCGCCTACGGCCTGGGTGCCACCACCTGGGAAGTGGTGCGCAATGTTGTTCTACCCTACACCAAGGTGGGGGTGGTGGGCGGAACCATGCTCGGCCTGGGACGCGCGCTCGGCGAAACCATGGCGGTGACCTTTGTCATCGGCAACACGCCGAAAATCGCCGCCTCGCTGTTTGAGCCTGGTGCCTCGATTGCCTCGACCATCGCCAATGAATTCGCCGAAGCCAATCCTGGCGCGCATATTTCTGCGCTGATTGGGGTGGGCCTGATTTTGTTCCTAATCACATTTGTGGTGCTGACGCTGGCCAAACTGATGCTGATGCGGCTGTCCAAAGGCGAAGGCGCACGTACATGAGCCGTACCAACAAGCTCTATCAAAAACGCCTGTTCATCAATCGGCTGGCGCTCGGCCTGGCTCTGGCGGCGATGGCTTTTGGCATATTTTTTTTGCTGTGGATACTGGCGGTGCTGTTCATCAAGGGCATCGGCGGGCTGAATTGGGCAGTGTTCACCCAAACCACGCCGCCGCCGGGCGGCACGGGCGGCCTGGCCAACGCCATTTTCGGCAGCCTGGCGATGGTGGGCATGGGCACCATCATTGCCACGCCCATCGGCATTCTGGCCGGCATTTATCTGGCCGAATTCGGCAGCCGCGGCTGGGTGGCGCCAACCACACGCTTTGTCAATGACATCCTGCTGTCCGCGCCGTCGATCATCATCGGCCTGTTTGTTTACACCATTTATGTCGCGCAGGTGAAACATTTCTCGGCATGGGCCGGGGCGATGGCGCTGGCGATCATCGCCATTCCGGTGGTGGTGCGCACCACCGAAACCATGCTGCTGCTGGTGCCCGCCAGCATGCGCGAAGCCGCCGCCGCGCTCGGCGCGCCGCAGTGGAAAATCATCACCATGATTGCGCTGCGCGCCGTCCGCAGCGGGGTCATCACCGGCATCCTGCTGGCGCTGGCGCGCATCAGCGGCGAGACCGCGCCGCTGCTGTTCACCGCATTGAACAACCAATTCTGGTCAACCAACCTCAACGCCCCGATGGCGAATCTGCCGGTGGTGATTTACCAATTTGCGCTCAGCCCCTTCGAAAATTGGGTGTCGCTCGCGTGGGCGGGAGCCATGTTGATTACCTTCACCGTGCTCGCCATCAATGTCATCACCCGCGTGGTGTTTCGCCAGCGCGTCAAATAATTTTCTGGAAAAACATGAATGCCATCCTGCGTGCAATCGAAACACCGGAAACCGCTAAACCGAAAATTTCGGTCAAGCGCCTGAATTTTTTTTACGGCGGCTTTCAGGGCCTGCAGGATATCAATCTTGATATCCTCGAACATCGCATCACCGCCTTCATCGGCCCCTCCGGCTGCGGCAAATCCACGCTGCTGAGAACCCTCAACCGCATGTATGACCTGTATCCGGGCCAGCGCGCCGAAGGCGAGATTTTGATGAACGGCCGCAACATTCTCGACAAATCCCAGGACGTGAATCTGCTGCGCGCAAAAGTCGGCATGGTGTTCCAGAAACCCACGCCGTTTCCGATGTCGATCTACGACAACATTGCGTTCGGTGTGAAGCTCTTCGAGACATTGCCACGTGCCGAGA
>JANPNJ010000094.1:0-8892 GCA_031427395.1 Burkholderiales bacterium | reverse complement strand
AAAAATTCGTGTTATTTACAATTGCATATCCCCGGATTTCAAACCCGTACCAAAAATATTCAATAAGGAAAAACCGGTTTTGTTACACCGCTGCTCGGGCTCAAGGCACACGCCATGGCATGCAGCAAGGTGGTCTTGCCCGCGCCGGAGGGGCCGATGACGGCCACCTGCTCGCCAGCGGCGATGTGTATGGAAGCGGCATGCAGCGCCAGGGGCGCGCCTGCACGTGCCGCCGGATGGTGCGCGCCAAGGTTTTCGGTGTGCAGGTTCAATTACAGCAATCCCGCGCGGCGGGCGGCGTTTTCGATGCCCTGATAATTTTCTGGTTTGGTCTGAATGTAACGCGTGGCGCGGTTGAGCCGGAGAATCTCCGCGCCTTCGGGGGTGGACGCATCAAGGTCGGTCAATGCCTTGGTCACTTTCGCACGCAAATCAGCAGGCATGTCGGCGTGCACCGACCAGTTGTAATTGAAGTAGGCGGGGGTGGTGTGGAAAACCACCACCGCCTTCGTGTCAACCTTGTTTTCCGCGACAAATTTTTTCCATACGGTGATGTCGAGTGCCGCTGCATCCACTTTGCCACTTGCAACGGAAGCAATGGTGGCATCGTGCGCGCCGGAGTAGGCGATGCGCTTGAAATCCCTTTCCGGGTCGATGTTGGCATCCAGCAAAAAACTGCGGGGCATGAGGTGGCCGGAGGTCGATGAGGCCGAACCAAACGAGACCTGTTTGCCTTTCATGTCGCCCAGGGATTTGATGCCGGAGTTGACCCTGGTGATGAACACGGACTGGAATTTTGTGTCTTCCTCACGCTGCGCGATGGGGATGATTTTTCCCTTGGAGCGGATGTTGGCCTGTACATAGGTGAAGCCGCCAAACCAGACCAGATCAACTTTTTTGTTGACCATCGCCTCCACGGCGGCGGGATAATCGGTGACGGGGGTGAATTCAACTTTGACGCCGAGTTTTTTTTCGAGGTATTGCGCGAGGGGGGTGAATTTGCGGATTTGTTCGGTGGCGGCTTCTTCGGGTATGGTGGTGACGCGAAACACGGTTTGCGCCTGTCCGGGCAGTGATAACAAACCAAAGCCGGTGAGCGCACAGGTCAACAACGCTTTGATGGTGCGGGAGGCAGAAAAACTGATCATGTCCATTCCCCAATGGTTTGTGAAAATAAATAGTGATAAACGGAAACCAAAAACAAGCGCGCGGCGTATGCCTTACGCCCATCCAACGTTACAACTTTAACAAAATGATGACAGCCAAACGCGTTTCAATTATCGATGAGTCAGCCATTGACCAAGTGGCGGAGACACAGCGTCTTGTGGATGGATTGCGTGCCACCCACGCCAGCATCGAGCCAAAATATTTTTATGATGAGTTGGGATGCGCCTTGTACGCGGCGATTTGCCATCTGGATGAATATTATCCAACGCGTGTCGAGCGGGCGATTTTCCAGCGGTTTCGCCAGGAGATTGCCGACTGCACGGGCCGCGGCGGCACCTTGGTCGATCTGGGGGCGGGGGATTGCGCCAAGGCGAAGGCGTGGCTGCCGTTTATGGCACCGGCACGTTATCTGGCGGTGGATATTGCCGACGCGCCGCTGCAATTGGCGCTGGTCAAGTTGGCAGCGGAATTTCCGGAAATTGAGATGACGGGGCTGGTGACGGATTTTTCGTGGTCACTGCGCATTGCGCCGCAATTGTTGCAAGGCCGGACCACGCTGTTTTATCCCGGCTCATCAATCGGCAATTTCACCCCGCAGGAGGCCACACGTTTTTTGCGTGAAATGTTCGCGCTCACCGCGCCTGGCGGGGGCGGGTTGTTGATTGGTGTGGACGCCAAAAAAGATGCCGCGCGTCTCACCGCCGCCTATGACGATGCGCTCGGTGTGACGGCGGCGTTCAATCTCAACGTGTTGCGTCATGTCAACCGGCTGCTTGGCGGCAACTTTGATCTGTCCGCATGGCACCACGTTGGGCTGTATAACGAGGCGGAAGGCCGGGTTGAAATGCATCTTGAATCAAGGCGTGACCAGGAAGTGATGCTCAACGGCGTGAACAGGCTTTTCCTGCGCGGCGAAAAAATCCACTCGGAAAATGCCTACAAATATCACCGGCATGAATTTGCGGCGCTGCTTACTGCCGCCGGTTTTGGCGACATTCGCTGCTGGAGCGACCGCGACGAGTCGTTCTGGGTTTTTTATGCGCGCTGAATAAAATATTGAAAGTTGTTTATTGGCGGGCACTTTCAAGCGAATATGTCTGAAAGAGCACGCCCAGAAACGACTTTTATAAAAAAAATCAAACCACAACCACTTTCGGCGCATCGCTGTTGGCCATGCCAATTTCGCCGATGACTTTCGCCTGGCCAAATCCTTCATCCGCAAATATTTTCAGCACCGCATCCACCGAGGCGGGATCACATGCCACCAACAGACCGCCAGACGTTTGTGGATCAGTCAGCAGATTGCGCTGTTCAATGGCGAATTTTTCGGCCATCACCACGTTGTGCCCGTAGCCATCCCAGTTGCGCGCCGACGCGCCGGTGACAAAACCATTTTTCGCCAACTCCAGCACGCCAGGAATCAATGGCAACTGGTCGAAAACAATCGTCGCATCGGTGTTTGAGCCTTTGCAGATTTCCAGCAAGTGGCCGAGCAGCGCAAAGCCGGTGACATCCGTCAGCGCATGCACGCCCGGATGCCTGCCGAGTTTGATGCCGGGCGTGTTGAGCTTGGTGGTGGAGGCAATCATGGCCCGATAGCCCGCGTCGTCCAATTGCTCTTTTTTCAGCGCGGCGGACAAAATGCCCACGCCCAGTGGCTTGCCCAGGATTAATTTGTCGCCGGGTTTGGCGCCAATGTTGCGCTTGAGGTTTTTGGGGTCAACAATGCCGATGGCCACCAGGCCGTAAATGGCCTCAACCGAATCAATGGTGTGCCCGCCTGCAATCGGGATGCCCGCTTCCCGGCAGATGGATTCGCCGCCGTCGAGTATCAGGCGAATCTGATCGAGCGGCAGGGTGTTGATCGGCATGCCCACCAATGCCAACGCAAACAGTGGTGTGCCACCCATCGCATACACATCCGAAATCGCGTTGGTGGCGGCAATGCGGCCGAAATCATAGGGGTCATCCACAATCGGCATGAAAAAATCCGTGGTGGCGACAATGGCCTGGTGTTCGTTGATTTGATACACGGCGGCATCGTCGGCGGTCTCGATGCCGACCAGCAATTCTTTGGGAATCAGCGGATTGCCCGATTTGGAAATAATCTGCTGCAGGATGGCCGGGGCGATTTTGCAGCCGCAGCCGCCGCCGTGCGAGAGGGAAGTCAGGCGCGGGATTTTCTTGCTGTCATTCAGATCATTCATGAGCGTTCCGATTTTGGGGTTGAAGTCATTTTACTCACGCCGGATGAATTTGGTTTCATTCGATCAGTTGGTTGATGATGGTTTCGAGGCGGCGGGTTTCCTCGGCCGGGGTCAAAAGCTGGCTACGCGCCTTGCAGGCGGTGGTGAGGCGGATAAGGGTATTGGGTTCATCCAGGCATTTTTTGAGCAACGCGGCGAGTGCGGCGGCATCGCCCACCGGAAAATATCCGGCATAGTCCGTGCCCAGCATGCCGATGTTGCCGGACATTTTGGATGCAATGACCGGCGTGCCCGAGGTGATGGCCTCGACGATCACATTGGCGCCGCCTTCCATGATCGACGGATGCAACAGCACATGGGCGCGCTTGATGGCGGCGCGGGTCAGGCCATGCGGCAGCATGCCGACCCAGTGATAGTTGGTGTGTGTGTGATTGAGGGCGCGGGCCTCATCCGCCAACGCCGCGTCGAGCGGCTCGCCGATGTGGGTGATGTGGATGCGGTGCTCATGCGCCAGCAGTGTGGCGGCGCGAAAAATGGTTTCCGGCGATTTTTCACGGCGCAAATGCCCAACCACCACAGCGGACAATTTCCCCTTGGGCTTGACGGCGGGGAGCAACGGGTTGGCGGACTGGAACACCACATGGGTTTTGTGCCGATGCATGCCGGGCACATGGCGAATGGCGTCGTCCTGCAAGACAATCAGGGCATCGGCAAGCTGCAAGGATTGTTGGGCTTCGGCCGATTCGGCGATATCGCGGTACAAATCCGTGCCGGTCAGCACCACGATCAGCGGCACGGCCGGCATCAGGGATTTGCTCTGTAGAATGGCCGCGTGGCTGCGCCGGGCGTGCAGGGCGATCACCACATCCGGTTGGCTGTGGGTGGCCGCCCTGTCAATTTCCGACACGACATCCACCCGGTACTGACGGCGTAACAGTTGCCGCCATCGGTGAGCGGTGCGCCAATTGCCGTTGTTGGCGTCGGCGAGATAGGGTGTCACAATCAGGACGCGGGTTTTGTTCAACATTTTTTGATGCGCTTGTGGATATTCCGGACCAAAAAAACACGCTGCGGGAAGCGCTCATTATGCAGCGGCGCACGACCCTGGCGGTGTATCGGGATTTGCCGGCATCCTATTGGTTGCCAACACAGTTTCCGTTTTCGGCCATCACCAACCCGCCACTGTGGGAACTGGGCCACGTTGCCTGGTTTGCCGAATTTTTTGCGGTACGCTGGACGGCGGAGGATGGGCATGGCACGCGCATCCGCCCGCTTTTGGATGGTGCGGATGAATTGTTCAATTCCTCGCTTGTGCCGCACGCCGCGCGCTGGACCAATATTTACCCGTCGCCGCCAGAGTGCGTGGCTTATATGGAGGCTTCGCTTTCGCGGGTGCTGGACGCGCTGGCGACCGATGACGGCACACGCCTGCCGTTGTTTCAATTGGTGCTGGCCCACGAGGACATGCACCTCGAGGCGCTGCTCATGACCTTGCGGGTGCTGGATTTGCCACTGCCCGCGCCGTTTTTACCTGTCATTAAAAATCAAAATTCCATTGCGTCGGCTGATCCATTGCGATTTGCCGGTGGAGCATTTTTGCTGGGACACAGCGCGCGCAGCTTTCGTTTTGACAATGAGTTCCCCGCGCGCGCCACCACCATCGCCCCGTTTGAGATCGATGCCCTGCCGGTGTCGGCGGCGGCATTGGCGGCATGGCGCGGGAGAGACGCCCCCCTTGATGCGAGCAATACCGCGGCGATGCATGTGAGCCACGATGAAGCGAGCGCATTCGCGCGTGATCACGGCCGCCGCCTGCCAACCGAGGCGGAATGGGAATTTGCCGCCACCTGTGGCGGGGAGGCGTCGGCGCGTTTTATGCAATCCAGCGGACAGGTGTGGGAATGGACCGATTCGGAATTTGCCCCGTTCCCGGGATTTGTGGCGGGACCCTATGCCGACTATTCCGCGCCGTGGTTTGCCGACCGGGGCGTCCGGCACATGGTGCTCAAGGGCGGATCGTTTGCCACCCATCCGCGCATCAAATACCCGCAGTACCGGAATTTTTACACGCCAGACCGCCGTGATATGTTTTGCGGATTTCGTACCTGTGCCGTGTGATTGTCCGCTGAAAATTTTATTTGCCAGGAAGGCTTTGCGGGTTAAAATCTTTGCTGGCGGGTCCCCCCGCATTCGACGTTTGTGAATCTGGTCAGGTCGGGAACGAAGCAGCCAAAGCAGATTTGTTGAAGTGCCGGGGTAAGGCTCGCCAACCTCTATTTCGGTCGAAGGCAATGCCCGCTTATTGCCCGCTTTCGACCGGTTTGCATCACCGCCCGCCAGGCGTGATGACAACACCACAAAAACCAGTCCAGCCACGCGCCCATATTCATGTCCCATCAAGTCCTCGCCCGCAAATGGCGGCCACGCAAGTTCGCCGACGTGGTCGGACAGGAGCACGTCGTGCGGGCATTGTCGAATGCACTCGACAGCCAGCGCATTCACCACGCTTATTTGTTCACGGGCACACGCGGTGTCGGCAAAACCACGCTGGCGCGGATTCTCGCCAAGGCGCTCAATTGCATTGGTGTTGATGGCAAAGGTGGTATCACCTCCACCCCGTGCGGCGTGTGCCAGGCGTGCACCGAAATTGATTCCGGACGGTTTGTTGACCTGCTGGAAGTGGACGCGGCCACCAACACCAAGGTCGATGAGATGCGCGAATTGCTCGAGACCGCGCAATACGCGCCGGTGTCGGGACGCTACAAGGTTTATATCATCGACGAAGTGCATATGTTGTCCAAGTCGGCCTTCAACGCGATGTTGAAAACCCTGGAGGAGCCGCCGGGGCACGTCGAATTCATCCTCGCCACCACCGATCCGCAAAAATTGCCGATTACCGTGCTGTCGCGCTGCCTGCAATTTAATCTGCGCAACCTGGCGCCGACCTTGTTGAGTGCGCACCTGGGCACGATCCTGCAACACGAAAATATCGCTTTTGAACAAGCGGCGCTGGAGATGATCGGCCGCGCCGGCGAGGGCAGCGCGCGGGATGCCTTGTCGTTGCTGGATCAGGCGATCGCCCACGGCGCGGGTGCGGTGAAAACCGTCGATGTGGCCACCATGCTGGGCGCGCTCGACCAGACCTATTTGTATGCCCTGTTGACTCACATCGCCAGGCGCGACGCCAAAGCGTTGGTTATAGAAATCAAAGCCATTGCGGCGCGCGCGATTTCGTTTGATTTGACCCTCAAGGAGCTGGCGTCTGTCATCGCCGACCTGGCCTTGTTGCAAACCGTGGGCGCTGGGGCAATCGAGGGCCCGGATGCGCCAAAACTCAATACGCTGGCCAGCCTGTTCAGCGGCGATGACGTGCAGCTTGTTTATCAGATTGTGCTGCTGGGCAGGCGCGATTTGCCGCTCGCGCCGGATGAGCAAACCGGATTTACCATGACGTTATTGCGCGCCGTGGCTTTTTTGTCCGGCGGGCAGTCGGCTGATTTCGTCGCGCCGCCATCGACAATCCCGGCGCAAGCAGCCTATATGGCAAACACCAACACCAGTGCGGCATTTGCGGCAAAATCATCTGAAAACGACCGCCAACAGGCGAGTTTGCAAAAAGTTGGCGCGTCTGAAAAAACCGCAATCTATGATGTCCATGTTGCCTCCAGTGCCGCCGCCGCTGTGACCGATTGGCCTGCTTTTGTTAGCCAACACAAGTTGACTGGCATGGCGGGCATGCTGGCCAAGCAGGCCGAGTTGGTCGGATTTGCCGACGGCGTGTTGGCATTGCGCTTGCCGGACACACACAAGCATTTGGCCGACAAATCCTATCAGGACAAATTAAAGGCGGATCTGGTGCCGATCCTGGGGGCAAACTTGCGGTTGTCGGTGAAAACCGCAGGTTCAGCCACCGCCAACAGTTTGGCGGCAGCCGAGGATCGCACACGCCGTGATGCACAAAGCGCGGCGGAAAATGCGATTGCCGGGGATCCCTTTGTCAAAAACCTCACTGAGGAATTCGGCGTGAGCATTGATCGCGCGGCAATTCGCCCGGCGCGCTGACATTTCAATCAAAATCGATCAAGGAGAGTGGCATGATTCCAAAGGGCGGCCTCGGGGCGCTGATGAAACAAGCGCAGCAAATGCAGGAGAACATGAAGCGCGCGCAAGAGCAGCTTGCCAGTGTCGAAGTCGAAGGCGCGGCGGGTGGCGGCATGGTCAAAGTCACCTTGACCTGTCGCAATGATGTCAAGCGGGTGGCCATCGATCCGGCGGTGATGGATGACCGCGAAATGTTGGAGGATTTGATTGCTGCCGCCATGAACGACGCGGTGCGCAAGGCGGAGGCCGTCAGCCAGGAAAAAATGGCTGGCTTCACCCAGGGCATGGGCATGCCGGCGGGTTTCAAGCTGCCGTTCTGAGTTGTGCCGATCTCCTCCCATCCGGCTGACAGAACCAGTCTGGCGGCGCTGATAGAAGCGTTGCGCTGTCTGCCCGGCGTGGGGCCGAAATCCGCACAGCGCATGGCATTTCATCTGCTGCAGCGCGACCCGGAAGGTGCATGCCGCCTGGCGGATGCCATGCGCGCGGCGGTGGCGCGCACCAAGCACTGTGCCCTCTGCAACACCTTCACCGAACTTGAAATTTGCGCGATTTGCGCCCATCCGCGACGCGATCCGTCATTGCTCTGTGTGGTTGAATCACCCGGCGATTTGCTGATGATGGAACAGACGCAGACCTACCGCGGGCGCTATTTTGTCTTGCTCGGAAAATTGTCCCCGCTTGACGGCATCGGCCCCAGGGAAATACACCTGGATCGCCTGGCCGCAAGAGTGCGTGACGGCATGGTGAGGGAAATTATTCTGGCCACCAACTTCACCGTGGAGGGCGAGGCCACCTCACACTACATCAGTGAAATGTTCGCCGCCGACGGCATCAAGGTGACGCGCATTGCCCGCGGATTGCCGGTGGGCGGCGAGCTTGAGTATGTGGATGCCAATACCCTCGCCCAGGCATTGCTCGACCGGCGAGCGGTGGATTGATCTTTTGCGTGTCTGCAGACATCAGCATCAGCATTGGCATCCCCTATGCCGCCGTTTGTAAATTAAAAGTGCAGAAGATTTGTCAAAAACCAAAAAATATGCGTATAATTGCGGTTCTCAAAAACGAACGTAATTTTTTGTTTTTGGGCGGAAATAACAGTTTTTTCGGACGCGGGGTGGAGCAGTCTGGCAGCTCGTCGGGCTCATAACCCGAAGGTCGTAGGTTCAAATCCTACCCCCGCAACCAGTTATTTTCGAATCGTTCTTTAAAAATCAGACAACCGATTGAGGTGGGTGCGTGTGTGTCACGGAGCCTGCTGGTGGTGGGGATGCACTGGATGGATGTGTGTGGGGTGTCAAAGCCCTGGACATGTTGATTTGATGGATTTCCGGCGGTGTGTGTGTTGGTCAAACAACGCGCATATGGCAATTGCCTGCAGGTCAGAACTCAAAACACATAGCAGTACCCATCTCGA